>QGUO01000265.1 GCA_003242495.1 Pseudomonadota bacterium
GTGGATCGCAGCGTCTTCGGTTTCGAGTTCAACGCCACGCAGCTCGGTGCGCTCAATCCGCTGTTCATCATTCTGCTCGGCCCCGTGTTCGCCTGGGTCTGGATCAAGCTGGCGGCGATCGGCCGCGAGCCCTCGACGCCGGTCAAGTTCGGACTGGGCATCTTGCAGGCCGGCCTAGGCTTCGGCGCGCTGGTGCTCGGCAGCCAGTTCCCCGACGAGGCGGGTCGCGTGGCGCTCATCTGGCTGGTGCTTGCCTACATGCTGCACACCATGGGTGAGTTGTGCCTGTCGCCGGTGGGGCTCTCGGCCGTCACCAAGCTGGCAGTGCCGCGGGTGGTGGGTGTGATGATGGGTGCCTGGTTCCTGGCGACCGCGTACGCCGAAAACCTTGCGGCGCAGCTCTCCAAGCTGGCGGCCATCGACACGCATCAGGGCGAAGTCGCGGATCTGGGCACGGCGCTCGCCACGTACACCGAGCTGTTCGAATTCCTGCTGTGGGTCGGCCTCGGTGTGGGCGTCTTCATGCTGCTGATCTCGCCGCTCCTGCGTCGCGGCATGCACGGCATTCATTGACGATGAGGCGACGACCATGAAGAAGTTGATCGCGCTCGCGGTCTCCGCCGTTTTGTTGAGCGCCTGCGGTGACCGCCGTGAGTCCGAGGCCCCGGAAACGGCCGACGCCTTCGTCGAGCGTCTCAACCGGGAGATGCGCGATCTCGGCCGCGAAGTCGCCGCCGCCGGCTTCACTTACGCGACGTTCATCAATCCCGACACGGAGTTCCTGAACGCGCGCGCGACCGAACGCTACCTGGCGGCGTTCACCGCCGCGGTCGAAGAGGCCAAGGCCTACGACGGTCAGACGCTCGATCCGGCCACCGCGCGCGCACTGCATCTGCTGCGCCTGGGCGTGTCGGCGCCTGCGCCCCGCGACCCGGCCAAGCGGGCCGAGCTGTCGGCGGTGATGTCGAAGATGGAAGGCATGTACGGGGCGGCGAAGTACTGTCCGTCCGGGCCGCAGACCTGCAAGACACAGACGCAGCTGGTCGAGGTCATGGCTCGCAGCCGTAACTACGACGAGCTGCTCGAGGCCTGGGCTGGATGGCACTCGACGGCCCGTCCGTTACGCGAGGAATACGTGCGCTTCGTCGAGCTCGCCAACGAAGGCGCACGCGAGATGGGATTCGCGGATCTCGGCGCCATGTGGCGCTCGGGCTACGACATGCCGCCCGACGAGTTCACGCAGGAAGCCGCCCGCCTGTGGGACCAGGTCCAGCCGTTGTACGAGGACCTGCACTGCTATGTCCGCGGACGGCTGCAGCAGACCTATGGCGCGGAGCGTGTGCCGGACGGCGAACCGATTCCCGCACACCTGCTCGGCAACATGTGGGCGCAGCAATGGGCGGAAATCTATCCGCTGGTCGAGCCCTATCCCGGCGCCCTCGATCTCGACATCACCGGGGCACTGCGCGAGCAGCAGTACGACGCACGGCGCATCACGCGTTCGGCCGAGGACTTCTATGTGTCGCTGGGTTTCCCCAGGCTTCCCGAAACATTCTGGGAGCGCTCGTTGTTCACCGAGCCGGCCGACCGGCCGGTGCAATGCCACGCCAGCGCATGGCACATGGACGGCGGCGAGGACGTGCGCATCAAGCAGTGCATCGAGCCGAACCAGGACCACCTGATGACGGTGTACCACGAGCTCGGCCATGTGTACTACTACCTTTCCTACAAGGACCAGCCGTACATCTTCCAAAGCGGCGCGCACGACGGTTTCCACGAAGCCATCGGCGACACCGTGAACCTGTCGATGACGCCGGCCTACATGCAGCAGATCGGCCTGGTCGGCGCGGTACGTCCCGGGCACGAAGCGACCATCAATCAGCAGATGAAAGTGGCGCTGGACAAGATCGCCTTCCTGCCGTTCGGCAAGCTGATCGACGAATGGCGTTGGAAGGTGTTTGCCGGGGAAGTCACGCCGGAGAACTACAACGCGACCTGGTGGGCGCTGCGCCGGCAATACCAGGGCGTCAGCCCGCCGCTCGAGCGCAGCGAGGCGGATTTCGATCCCGGCGCGAAATACCACGTCCCGGCGAACACACCCTATACGCGCTATTTCCTGTCCTACATCCTGCAGTTCCAGTTTCACAAGGCGCTGTGCGAAGCGGCCGGTCATGACGGTCCGCTGCACGAATGCTCGATTTACGGCAACCAGGAGGCGGGACGCCGCTTCCGCGAGATGCTGGCGCTCGGCCAGAGCCAGCCCTGGCAGGACACCTTGGAGAAGCTGACCGGCACGCGCAACATGGACGCGTCCGCCATCATCGAATACTTCGCGCCGCTCAGGACCTGGCTCGCGCAGCAGAACGAGGGCAAGCAGTGCGGGTGGTAGGCGCCCGTGGCGCCTGCCCTCGCAGGTAACGGACGTTTACTTGCGGATCACCATCACGTCGAAGCGGCCGTTGTTGCCGATCATGCCCGAGGCCGCCCACGAGGTGACGCTCACGACGATGGAGGCGCCGACCGCCGTCCAGAAGCTGCTGATTTCGAAGCCGGCGAGCAGCAGTGCGACCAGGCCCAGCATGGCGGCATTGATGACCAGCAGGAACAGGCCCAGCGTCAGCAGTGTCACCGGCAAGGTGAGCAGCACCACGATCGGACGGATCACGGCATTGACGATGCCGAGCAGCAGCGCCGCCGCGATCAGCGAGGCCGGGCCGTCGAAGCGCAGGCCCGGGAAAATCTGCGCCGACAACCACAATCCCAGCGCCACGATGGCGGTGCGTAGGAAGAAACCCAACATGGTGCTACTCCGCGCGGGCGTCCGCCCGCAGGTGCGGCGAGCCTAGCAGATCGATTGCGCCGGGCGCGAGTTCGCCGCATCCGCGGCGCGGGCGTCACGCCACTCGACGCAGCCGCGAGCGTGAATCCATGCGCCGGCGCCTCAGGCCGACACCGGCCGGCGCAGATCGGCATCGCGCTGCATGCGTTGATCGGCCAGGATCATCAATTCCTTGGCTTGCAGATGATCGTCCGGATACGTGGCACATCCGACACTGACGTTGACCCTGATCAGGCGGTTCGCGACCGATACGGCGCTGTGATAGACGTTGTTGCGAATCCGCTGTGCGATGGCCGCGCCGGTCTCGGCCTGCGCATCCATCAACAGCACCATGAACTCGTCGCCGCCGAACCGCGCAGCCACGTCCGAGCTGCGGATGGAGCGGCCGATGGCGGCGGCGACGGCCATGAGCACTTCGTTGCCGGCATCGTAGCCGATGACCTCGTTGACCTGCGCCAGGTTGTCGATGTCCACGGCCACCAGCGTATAGGGCTGCCCGAGGCGCTCGGCCTCGCGATGCTTTTGCTGCAACACCTGCTCGAAGGCCCGCAGGTTGAGCAGCCCGGTCATGGCATCGGTGGCGGCGAGATCGTCGATGTGCCGCTCCGCCGTCTGCATGCGCGCGATCAGCACTGCAAGCACGACGGCCACACCGGCGCCGGGCGCCACGGCACTGAGCAGCAGCACGGCGAACTCGGGTGCCAGCACTTCGAGATCGGGCGTGAGCGCACCCAGCCCCACGCACAGCAACGCGATCGCGAGCGCCAGCAGCGGGACCTGCCACCATCGCCCGAAGGCCAGCGCGATGCCCACCAGCGGAACGAGGTACAGCGTCAACAGGGCGCTGTACAACGCGCCCGTGGCGGCCGCGAGCATGGTGATGCTGAGGGTCAGCAGCGCAATCTCGATCCATTGCTGACGCCCGGGCGGCCGGCTGCGCAGCGGCAGCATCCGCACCAGTATGGTCATCGAGGCGAGCAACGCGAGGGCCAGCGCCGCCAGCATGGGCCGATGCACGCTGCCGGGCGCGAAAGCGAAATGCAGCACGCTGACGGCGAGCGCCAGCACCTCCAACCACAGTAAGGCCTGGATCGAGAACCTCCTGGCGTCCATCGCTGCTTGTCCTGTTTTCATCCGTTCATCCCCTGCGACCACCCGCTGGCGGTACGGCCCGGAACCTCACAGGGTACACGTCATGGACGGCTCAGCGACTGCGCTGGGTCGCAGCGCGACCCCCTCACGACTCGGAAGCGCCCGGCCGGGGCCGGTCACCGCGCGCGGCTCTGGCGGATGGGTGGGGGCGCCTGTGGCGCCTTGAGGAGCCCGAGCGCGAGGCGCAGCTCGTAATCCTCGGCGAGCTTGCCGGCAACCGCGGGCGAATCCACCGCGCCGTGCGCGACGAAGTCTTCCTCCCGGACCACGACATCGGGCGTGATCCCGCTTTCCTGGATGCTCGCGCCCGAGGGCGTGAAGTACCGCGAGGTGGTGAGCTTGATGGCGTGTCCGCCGGAGAGCGGCACCACGGTCTGCACCGAGCCCTTGCCATAGGTCTGACGGCCGACGAGGCGGGCCCGGCCATGGTCCTGCAAGGCGCCGGCGACGATCTCGGACGCCGAGGCCGAGCCCTTGTTGACCAGCACGACCATGTCGGCGCCGTCGGTGAGGTCGCCGGGTTGTGCCTCCATGCGGAATTTCGCGCCGGGCGCGCGCCCGTCGGCGGTGACGATGACGCCGGCGTCCAGGAACAGGTCGCTCACGCCGATGGCCGCATCGAGCAAGCCGCCCGGATTGTTGCGCAGGTCGAGCACCAGTCCACGCAGCCGGCCGCCGCTCTGCGCCTTGAGCCGGGTGATGGCGCGCTGCGCGTCGGCGGTGGTGGTATCGCTGAACTGCGAGATCCGCAGGTACCCGTAGCCCGGCTCGAGCAGCCACTGTTTCACCGTTTGCAGGTGCACATTGGCCCGCGCCAGGTCGAATTGCCGCGGTTCGGGCTCGTCGGCGCGCCGGATCGCGATGCGCACCCGCGTGCCGGGCTTGCCGCGCATGCGGTCGATGACCTCGTCCAGGTCCGCGACGCCCTCGACGGGCACGTCGTCCACCGCCACGATGGTATCGCCGGGTAACACCCCGGCGCGCTCGGCGGGCGAGCCCTCTATGGGCGCGATCACTTTGACGGCGCCGTTCTCGAGAGCCACTTCGATGCCCACACCCGAATACTCGCCGCTGGTGCTGATGCGGATCTCGTCGAACTCCGCCGGCCCGAGATACGCCGAGTGCGGATCGAGGTCGGACACCATGCCACGAATGGCCGCTTCGATGAGGGCTTGATCGCTGACGTCGTCGACGTACTCCTGGCGCACGCGCTCGAGCACCTCGGCGAGCAGCCGCGCATCGCGCCAGGGCAGCGGCGGCTGCGGCTGCGGTGCGGCGCGCTCGGCACTGACCTGTCCGCCGAGGGACAGGCCGAGGCCGAGCATCACGCCGACGGCGAGCACCATGGCGCAGCGGAAAGTGAGCAGTGAACGCGTCATATCGTGAGCTTGTCGCTGAGCTTGCACCGTGGGCTGAAAACAAGGAGAGACGGACGGGCCCTTCGTGTTCGAGCCGGCGCGCTCGAGGCCTTCGGACCGCAGCATAGTACAGCCGCACCGTGGCCGGCATCGCCGGCACTGCCATGCAGGCATTCCCCTAGGCGCCGACGA
>QGUO01000666.1 GCA_003242495.1 Pseudomonadota bacterium
CCTTCATCCCTCCCGCCGTGGCGCTGTTCGTCCTCGCCGGCCCGCTCCCCGTGGTCGTGTATCAGCGCCGCGAGTTCGGTGTGCTGGACGTGGAAATGCCCCGCCTCGCCCTCATGGCCTTTTCGTTCGCGCTCCTCGGCTGGAGCCTCATCAAGGTGCTGGCGACGGGGTTCTACGCGCGGCAGAACACCAAGGCGCCGGTGCGCATCGCGATGCGCGCGCTGGCGATCACCATCGCGCTCAACCTGCTGGTGGTGCTGGTGCTCGCCCTGCTGGGGCGGCTGGAAGCGCACGGCATGCACGCGCTGCTGGCGCTCACCAATGGCGTCGGTGCGCTGTTCAATGCCGCGTTTCTCTACATCGGGCTGCGGCGCGAGGGCGTGCTGGTGCGCGATCCGGCGTCCCGGCGGCTGCTGGCGCGCATCCTGGTGGCGGTGGCGGCCATGGCGGCCTTCCTGTGGTGGACCGCCGGCCCGCTCACCGAGTGGCTCGAGGCCGGCACCCTGGAGCGGGTGGGGCGGCTGGCCGTCTGCGTGTTCGGCGGCGCGGGCATCTACTTCGCCTCGCTGTGGCTGCTCGGCACCCGCCCGGGCGAGTTCCGGCTGAGACATGCGGCGGAAGGCTGAGGGCCGGGGCCGCTGCGCGCTGCTCGGATCCGGCGCTGCGGCCGGAATTGCTCGGAAATCGCCCGATTCAAATATACTTGGCGCCCTTTGCCGTGGTTGAATTCGTCCGGAGCGCGTCGCAATGGAGCTGGTTCGGGGCCTGCACAACCTGCGATCCGCGCATCGCGGCAACGCCGTGACCATCGGAAATTTCGACGGCGTGCACCGCGGCCACCAGGAAATGCTGCGCGTCCTGCGTGCCCGCGCCGCCGCGCTGGGTGTGCCGGCCACCGTGCTCGCGTTCGAGCCGACGCCGCGCGAGTTCTTCGCCAAGGATGCGCCCCCGGCGCGTCTGACGCGGTTTCGTGAGAAGTTCGAGGCGCTGGCGGCGTATGGCGTGGATCGCTTCGTATGCCTGCGCTTCGACGAGCGCATGCGCTCGGTGACGCCCGAGCGCTTCGTGAGCGAGGTGCTGGTCGGCGGCCTGGGCGCGCGGTACCTGCTGGTGGGGCCCGATTTCCGCTTCGCGCGCGAGCGCAGCGGCACCGTCGAAACCCTGCGCGAGCTGTGCCCGCCCGCGGGGTGCGTCGTCGAGGAAATGCCGCCGGTGCGCATCGACGGGCAGCGCGTGAGCAGTTCCTTGGTGCGCGCGGCCCTGGCGGAGGGTGACCTGGATCGTGCCGCGCGACTGCTGGGCCGCCCGTACCGCATGTCGGGCAAGGTGATCGACGGCGCGAAGCTCGGACGCCGGCTCGGCTATCCCACCGCGAACGTGCGGCTGCATCGGCGCGCCATTCCGTTCACGGGGATTTTTGCGGTGCGCGTGAGCGGCGCGGGGCTCGAGCAGGCGCCCGCCGTGGCGAACCTGGGCACGCGCCCGGCAGTGAACGGCAAGGAGCCCCTGCTGGAGGCGCACGTATTCGATTTCGACGGTGACCTGTACGGCCGCTACCTGCACGTCGATTTCATCGC
>QGUO01000266.1 GCA_003242495.1 Pseudomonadota bacterium
TGGCGCGTGTGGTGCACCCGCCAGGGCGTGTGCTGATGATCGCCTACGGCGATCCGCATCGCATCGACTTTCTCGGATTCTTCGTGCGTGCCGTCCAGGCCGTGCGCGGCGACTTCACCGGCCCCCATCCGACCCGCCACCCCTGCCGTTTCAGTTGCAGGATCCGCGACGCTTGCGGGCCGAGCTCGAGGGGACGGGGTTGTGCGAGGTGCACGTGGAAACCATCGAGGAGTCGACGAGCTTTCGCAGCGGTCCGGCGCTGTGGGAATGGATCGTCTGGAGCAACCCCATCGTCGAATCGATTCTTGGCGAACTGCAGCTTCGCGACGGTGAGCGGGCGCGCATCGAGCAGGCGATCAGCGAGCTGGTGCACGAACGCGCGGACGGTGGGGAGGTCGCGGTGCTCAGAAATCCGGTCAATATCGGTGTGGGGACGGTGGCGGAGCGCCCAGCGGCTTGAGCCCCCGTCCTGCTGGTACGCCATCCCCCTTCGGCGGCGAGCCCGCCCCGAGGCGACCAAGGGGCCATCAGTGCGAAGGCGGCTTTGCCGTCACCTGCCGGCATCCCGGGTTTTCGAACTCCCTCTTGGCCCAGGCGCCCTCCGCCTGGTCCGGCTCGGCGCCGATCGCCGTGCGGCTGTGTCGTCGAGCGCAACGGCATCGGCCTCGAACCCCGTCGGGGGCTCCCCCGTGCGCCCTGTATGGGCGCGCGGGTGGGCCGGTTGTATACCGGCGACCGGCCAAAGTTCGCACTTTTTGGCTATTCCCAATGCCCCGGCGGATTACTAAACTGCCGCTCCCCTCGTGAATCGGCGCCGCCGACTGCCGGACGAGCCGCTTTAGGGATCCCACCCGGACAACCCACAGGTTGCATGCCACTGCAACCTTGCGGGCCCCTGGTGTGTCATACGGTGTCGGTGCCGTCCTTCAAGGAATGCTGCGTGATCACAAGAATCAAAGCCGCCTGGCATATTGGTGCTACGGTTTTCGTTGCAGTGTCGATGCTCGGTCTCGGTGCCTGCAGTCAGGGGGCAGGCAGCACACCCGCTGAGGGTGCCGAGGCCCCGTTGCTGATCCTTCCCGGGGATCTGATCACCCTGCGCAGCGGCGCGTTGGCGTCCGGGCCCTCGATCACGGGCTCCATCGAGGCCGAGCGTCGGGCCGACCTGCGCGCCGAAGTGTCCGCGGTGGTGCTGGAAGTGCTCAAGGAGAACGGCGATCCGGTGCGCCGCGGCGAGTTGTTGGTGCGTCTCGATCAGACCGCCATTCGCGACAGCCTGATGGCCGCCGAGGCGTCGGCGCGCGCTGCCGCCCAGGCCTACGAGCAGGCCGAGCGCCAGTACCAGCGAATGCTCAAGCTGCGCGAGGCAGGCCTGATCGCGATGCAACAGCTCGAGGATGCGGAGATCCAGCGCAACAACGCGCAGAGCGAGAACGAGGCCGCGCGCACGCGCGTGGTGACCGCTCGGCAGCAGCTCGAACGCACCGAGGTGCGTGCGCCCTTCGACGGCATCGTCAGCGACCGCAAGGTGTCGGCGGGCGACACGGCGGCGGTGGGCAAGGAGCTCATGCAGGTCATCGACCCGACCAGCATGCGCTACGAAGGCCGCGTATCGGCCGACCGCGTCGGCGAGGTGGCCGCCGGCCAGCGCGTGACGTTCCGCATTCAGGGCTTTGCCGAAACCGACTTTACCGGCACCGTGACGCGCGTGAATCCGGCCGCCAACAGCACGACCCGACAGGTCGAGGTGCTGGTGCGGTTCGACGATCCGTCGCAGATGCCCGGTGTCGCCGGGCTGTATGCCGAGGGTCGCATCGAGACGCGCAGCACGCAGACCCTGACCATCCCGACTGCCTCGATCGTGCGTGACGGCGATCATGCCTTCGCCTGGGTCGTCAGGGACGGGACCTTGCAGAAGGTGCAGGTCGAACTTGGCCTGCGCGATGCGCGCACCGGCCGATACGTCGTGACCAGCGGCCTCGCCGAAGGCGACGCCGTGCTGCGCTATCCGGGTTCGACCCTGAAGGACGGGCAGGCCGTCCAGCTGGTTGACGAGATCGTGCAACAAGCGACCACCACGGCGGAAGGGTAGGTCATGCTTCTCTCCGATTTCAGTATCAAGCAGCCGGTGACCACGGTTGCGATCGTCATCGTGGTCATGTGCCTGGGCCTGCTGGCGCTGAACAAGCTGCGCGTCAACCAGATCCCGGACGTCGACCAGCCGGTGATGGTGGTCAATATCAGTTACCCGGGCGCGTCGCCGGAGACGGTCGAGCGCGAGATCGTCAACCGCATCGAGAAGTCGCTGCTCAGCATTCCGCAGGTCTACGAGATCCGCTCGATCTCATCGGAAAGCAACGCACGCATCATCATCATTTTCGACTTCAAGAAGGACATGTCCGAGGCCGGCGACGAGATTCGCAACGCCATCGCCTCGGTGCGTCACAAGTTGCCGATCGAAATGCGCGAGCCCGTGCTGTGGCGCTTCGATCCCTCTGCACAGCCGATCATGAACCTGGCGCTGTCGTCCACCCGGCAGACGCACGCCGAAATTTCCCGTCTGGCCGAGGACGTCCTCGCCGACCGGCTGCGTGGCATCGACGGCGTCGCGGTCGTGAACGTCGACGGCTCGCTGCTGCGCGAGCTGTCGGTGCTGCTGCATGCGGAGAAACTGCGCGAGTACAACGTCTCGGTGAGCGATGTCGTCAATGCGCTGCGCGCGCAGAACACGACTGCGCCGGTGGGTCGCGTCAGAAGCGCCCTGGACGAGCAGAACATCCGCCTGGTCGGCCGCATCGAATCACCGGTCGAATTCAACGACGTGGTGGTCAAGCGCCGGGGCCACGAAATCGTGCGGCTCGGCCAGGTGGCCACCGTCGAGGATGGTTTCGCGGAGCCCACCAGCTACAGCCTGCGCAATGGCCAGCCCAACGTGGGCCTGTCGGTGATCCGCTCGCGCGAAGCCAGCACCGTGACGGTGGCCGAGCGAGTGCGCCAGGAAGTGGCAGAGATCAACAAGACGCTGCCCGAGGGCACCCTCCTGGAGGTGACCATGGACGGCGGCGAGGATGCGGCCAACTCTCTCTATAACGTGATCCATGCGCTGATCTTCGGCGCCGGTCTCACGGTTTTCGTGGTCTATGCCTTCCTCAATTCCTGGCGCTCCACGCTGATCACCAGCCTGGCGCTGCCGACGTCGGCGATCGCGGCCTTCATCGCCGTGTGGCTGTGCGGCTTCACCCTCAACTTCATGACGCTGCTGGGACTGTCGCTGGCCATCGGCGTGCTCATCGACGACGCCATCGTGGTGCGAGAGAACATCGTGCGCCACATGGAGCACGGTGCCGATCGCGTCACGGCGGCGCGCAAGGGCACGGCCGAGATCGGTCTCGCCGTGACCGCGACCACCATGTCCATCATCGCGGTGTTCGTCCCCGTGGCTTTCATGGGGGGCGGCGCCGGCGAATGGTTCCGCCCGTTCGCGGTCACGGTCGCGGCGGCCGTGCTGGTCAGCCTGCTGGTGTCCTTCACGCTCGACCCGATGCTGTCGGCCTACTGGGGTGATCCGCCCGGGTACTCCCAGCGCCCGCGACGAGGTCTCGAGAAGTATTTCCAAATCTTCAATCGGTGGTTCGATCGCCAGGCAGACCGCTATGGCGGCGTGATTGCCTGGGCGCTGCAGCACCGCGGGTGGATGGCGGGGATTTCGGTGCTCAGCTTCGTGCTCGCGCTGGTGCTGCAGGCGACCTTGGGCGGCAGCGAATTCCTGCCGAAGTCGGACTTCGGCACCATCGCCGTCGAGGTGCGCACGCCTTCGAGTGCCAGTCTCGAGTACGCCCGCGACAAGGTGGAGCAGGCTGCCGCGCTGGCGCGCACCATTCCGGAGACCCGGATGACGAACTCGCGCGTCAACGCCGGCGGCGGACGCATCTATGTGGATATCGGCGACGCCAGGGACCGCCGGCGTTCTTCGTTCGAGATCGCAGCGGAGTTGCGCGTATTGCTACAGCGCCTGGTCGGCGCCGAGTACGTGGTGCTCGACGATCTCAACAATGGCGCGCAGAAGCCGGTGCAGATCCAGTTCTATGGAGAGGATTCCCGCCGGCTCATGGAGATCACCAGCGAGTTCATGGCGCAGATGCGACACATTCCCGGCGCCGTCGACGTGGGCCTTTCGGAGCAGGAACCCAAGGACGAGCTGCGCATCGAGCTCGATCGCGGGCTCGCCAACCAGCTCGGGATCTCCATTAACGATGCGGCGCAGGCTCTGCGGGTGGCGTTCGCCGGCGTGGAAGTCGGCGACTGGGTGGATCCGGTGGGTGAAACCCGCGATGTGGCGGTCCGGCTGCGCCCCGAGGATCGGGTCACCGCGGCCAATATCGAGCATCTGCCGATCGCCGTGGCGGGCACCGACATGATGGTGCCGCTCGAGCAGATCGCGACCGTTACGCTCGACAAAGGGCCTGCAGAGATCCAGCACCTGGACGGCAAGCGCACCGTGACCGTGTCGGCGAACGTCGAAGGCCGGTCGGCGGGTGAAGTCACTGCGGATGCCCTGAAGCTCGCCAGGTCGATCGACTTCCCGGAGGGCTACGGACTGTCACTGGGCGGCGCCTCGCGCGACCAGGAGGAGGTGTTCAGCGAAATGTTCACGGCGCTCGTCTTGGGCATCGGCGTCATGTACCTGGTGCTGGTCATGCAGTTCGGGTCGTTCACGGCGCCCGTGCCCGTGATGATGTCGCTGCCGTTGTCGCTGATCGGCGTGGTCGTGGCGCTGCTCCTGACGGGCGGCACGCTCAACCTGATGAGCTTCATCGGCATCATCATGCTCATGGGGCTGGTGGCGAAAAACGCCATTCTGTTGCTCGATTGCGCGCGCAAGGAAGAAGCTCAGGGTGTCGACCGTGAACAGGCGTTGATGCACGCCGGCCGCGTGCGTCTGCGGCCGATCATGATGACCTCGTTCGCTCTGGTGGCAGGCATGGTGCCGGTCGCGATCGGCGTCGGCGAGGGCGGCGAGTTCTATCGCCCGATGGCCGTGGCGATCATCGGCGGAATCATTACGTCGACCGCGCTCACCCTGCTGGTGATTCCGAGCTTCTATGACAGCGTCGAGATCGCACGCGAGCGCGCCAAGCTCAAGGCCATGGCGCGTGCCGCGCTGATCCATCCTGCTCTGGCATTTGCGCTGACCTTCGTCGAGGCCCTGTTGACCTTGCTGTCGGTGCGCTTCCTGTACAGGGTGATGCGTTGGATGCTCAACATGGAGCCCGTCGAGCATCCGGTCGAGCGCGCAGCGCGACTCAAGGGGTTCGAGGTGCCCGCAAACTTCGTTCCCTATCCGGCGCCATGGCAGCGCCGGCGGGGGCGCAGCACCTTGAAGCTGGCGATGGCCGATACCGGACAATCCTTGAATTGAGGGAGACCGGCGACAAAACTCGACATATCGGCTGCGTCGGAGGCGTCCCATCCCCCCCCGCCCTGAGCCATACTGCGCGTCCGTCTGCGAAGG
>QGUO01000267.1 GCA_003242495.1 Pseudomonadota bacterium
CCCGAGGCTCGCGCGCTGCGTGAGCGGTTCCTGCGCCCGCAGCCACGCGTGGCCCTGGGGCGCATGCTGCGTCCCCTGGCGAGCGCTGCCATGGACATCTCCGACGGGCTGCTCGCCGATCTCGACAAGCTGTGCGCCGCCAGCGGCTGCGGCGCGGAGCTGGATCTCGATGCGCTGCCGGCTTCGGCCGCCATGCAGGCGCTGTTCGCACCGCAGACCTGCCTGGACTTCGCGCTCGCTGGCGGCGAAGACTTCGAGCTGCTGTTCACGGTACCCGAGCAATTCGAGGCGGCGCTGCTCGCGCAGGCTGGCACGGCGCCCGGCTGCACCCGCATCGGCCGCATGATCGAGGGCGCCGGCGTGCGTTGCTGGCAGGGAGGGCGCCGCGTCGAGATCGCGCAGCGCGGCTACGTGCATTTCGCCTCATGAGCCGCTTCCGGAGATGGTCGGCCGATCCGGCCGTCGTGCTGCGCGATCCGATTCATCTGGTGGCCTTCGGCTTCGGCGCCGGACTGGCGCCGATCGCGCCGGGCACGGCGGGCACGGTCATCGCCGTGCCGCTCGTCCTGTGGGTCATGCAGTTTGGCTGGTGGGTGCACCTGGCGTGCGCGGCGGCTGCGTGCGTGCTCGGCATCTATGTCTGCGGCGAGAGCGCGCGCCGTCTAGGCGTGCACGATCATCCCGGAATCGTGTGGGACGAAATCACCGGCTATGCCGTGACCATGTTGGCAGTCTCGTCGACCCGGCCCGACTGGTGGCTGCTGCTCGGCGGATTCGTGCTGTTTCGGGTGTTCGACATCGCCAAGCCCTGGCCGATCCGCGAGGCCGATCACAGTCTCTCCGGCGGGCTCGGAATTATGCTGGACGACGTTATTGCCGGCATCATGGCCGGGCTGGTCCTGGCGGGCGTCGATCGCCTAATCTGACATTCCCTCGAGGTCGGCGCTGCCGAGAATGGCCGAAGAAGTGGTGAATCCCTCACTCGTGAAACATCCTCCGAGCGGTCCGACCATCCAGCGTGGCAGCCCCCGCGAGCAGCGCATCCCCGAGAAAATCGGCAAGTACGTGATCGTCAAGGAAGTCGGTCGCGGCAGCACCGGGGTGGTGTATCTCTCGCACGACCCGTACTACCGGCGCGATGTCGCCATCAAGATGTACAACCTCGAGTCGGGCGACGAGGAGCGCGCGCGCGTCACCCGCAAGATGTTCCTGTCCGAGGCGCACATGGTCGGCATGCTGCAGCACCCGAACATCCTGCCGATCTTCGACGCCGGCGAGGAGGATGGACGCTATTACATCGTCACCGAGCACGTGCATGGCGCACGCACGCTGTCGGCCTACTGCAAGCCGGACAACCTGCTGCCCATCGATGACGTGGTGGAGATCATGTACAAGTGCGCCAAGGCGCTGCATTACGCGCACAGCCGCGGCGTGATCCACCGCGACATCAAGCCCTCGAACATCATGCTCACGCAGGCGAACGACGTGCGCATCATCGATTTCGGGATCGCGCTGGTGGCCGATTCGGAGATCTCGCGCATCGAGGGCATCGCCGGCAGCCCCTCCTACATGTCGCCCGAGCAGGTGCAGTCGCTCGAGATCACCAACCGCTCGGACCTGTACTCGCTGGGTGCGGTGATGTACGAGCTGCTCACCGGATTCCGGCCGTTTCGCGGCGGCAATCTGTCGAAGCTCCTGCACCAGATCGTCTATGCCACCGCGCAGCCCATCCATGCGCTGCGCCCGGAGATTCCGGAGGTGCTGGAGGACACGGTGGCCAAGGCCTTGCAGAAGGACCCGGCGAAGCGCTATCGCAACGGGCTCGAGCTCGCCGCCGACCTCACGCGTGTGCACCAGACCCTGCGCGAGGGCGCCATGAAGATCGATCGCCAGGAGCAGTTCTCGATCCTGCGCACGCTGAAGTTCTTCCACGACTTCTCGCAGGCCGAGATTCTCGAGGTGCTGCGCGCCAGCGCCTGGCAGGAATACGAGAGCGGCGAGGAAATCGTCAAGGAGGGCGAAATGGACGACCGCTTCTACGTGATCGTGAGCGGCCGGGTCGCCGTGATGCGCAACCAGGAAACCGTCGGCGAGCTCGAGGCCGGCGACTGCTTCGGCGAGACGAGCTACGTGCGCGGCGCCAAGCGCCTCGCCACCATCAAGGCGCTCAGCAACGTGACGCTGATGAAAGTGAGCTCCACGCTGCTCGAGCAGTCCTCGGCCGCCTGTCAGCTGCGCTTCAACAAGGTGTTCCTGCGCAGCCTCATCAGCCGCCTGCAGAATCCTTCGTAGCAGCGCCGGACGATGCGCCGCGCACCGGTGGGTTACGCGGCGTCCTTGTCCTTCTCGATGAGCGCGTAGGCGGAGTGATTGTGAATGGACTCGAAGTTCTCCGATTCCACCACGTAGGCGCGCACTCGCGGCTCCTGGTTCAGGCGCACCGCGATGTCGCGCACCATGTCCTCGACGAACTTCGGGTTGTCGTAGGCGCGCTCGGTCACGTACTTCTCGTCAGGACGCTTGAGGATGCCGTAGACCTCGCAGGAGGCCTCCTGCTCGGCGATGTCGATCAGCTCCTCGAGCCACATGTGCCCCTCGACGCGCGCCTTGATGGTGATGTGCGAGCGCTGGTTGTGGGCGCCGTAATCGGAGATGCGCTTCGAGCACGGGCACAGGCTGGTGGCGGCGACGACCACTTTGAGCCACAGCTCCGTCTTGCCGTGATGCAGCTCCCCGATCAGCGAGGCCTGGTAGTCCATCAGGCTCTCCACGCCGGAAACCGGCGCCTTCTTCATGATGAAGTAGGGGAAGCTCATCTCGATGTGGCCGGATTCGGCATCGAGCTTCTCGGTCATCTCCACCAGGATGTCGCGGAACGATTCCACGGAGATCTCACGCTCGTTGCGGTGCAGGACCTCGACGAAGCGCGACATGTGCGTGCCCTTGAAGTTGTGCGGCAGGGCGACGTACATGTTGAAATTGGCGATGGTGTGCTGTTCGCCCGCGGAACGATCCTTGACCCGCACGGGGTGGTAGATGTCCTTGATCCCGACCTTGTTGATCGGGATGCGGCGCGAGTCGGCGCGGCTCTGCACATCCTCGATCGGCAGGGCAGCAGGCTTGGGGGCGGTGGAAACCATTCTCGGGTCTCGGCGTAGTTGGGGGTCAAATGGGCGGCTTGCGCCAGGGAAATGCGTACGATGGAGTATAAATCAAGGGCGCGGCCCGTGACCGCGTCGTGGGGAGATGACCATATTCCCGGACGCTTGCACAGGCCGGACCCTCCGTGACGCGTTCCGGCGCCGGCGCGCGCGGCTCATCGCCCGCGCGTGGGCCCGGGGACGATCGTTCCGCGCGCGGCGCGCGGCCCTGAAATCACCGACATTTCAGGAGGCTGCGGCGCGGGCCGGCATGCGCCACCAGCGCGCGATGGCCGCCTCGATCGAGGCGGCGTCGAGGCCGGCGGCCGCCAGGCAGTCCTCGCGCGAGCCATGCTCGATGAATCGGTCGGGAATGCCCAGATGCAGAATGGGCATGAGCTGCCCGCTGGCCGCGAGGCACTCGGCGATGGCGCTGCCGGCGCCCCCGGCCACCACGTTCTCCTCGACGGTCGCGAAGGCGCGGTGCGTGGCCGCCAGGCGCAATACCAGCTCCTCGTCGAGCGGCTTGACGAAGCGCAGGTTCACCAGCGTGGCGTCCAGCGCCGCGGCAATGGGCGCGCATACCGGCACCATGGCGCCTACCGCCAGGATGGCGAGGCCGCTGCGGCCCTCGCGGCGTATCTCCGCTTTCCCGAGCGGCAGCGCCTGCATGGTCTTCTCCAGGGCCACCCCCGGTCCCTGGCCGCGCGGGTAGCGCACCGCGGCCGGCCGCTCGAGCTGCACGGCCGTGTAGAGCATCTGCCGACATTCGTTCTCGTCGGCGGGCGCCATGATCACCATGTTGGGGATGCAGCGCAGATAGGACAGATCGTAGCTGCCCTGGTGGGTGGCGCCGTCGCCCCCCACCAGGCCGGCGCGGTCGATCGCAAACGTGACCGGCAGGTTCTGCAGCGCCACGTCATGGACCAGCTGGTCGTAGGCGCGTTGCAGGAAGGTCGAGTAGATCGCCACCACCGGCCGTGCGCCCTCGCAGGCGAGACCGGCCGCGAAGGTCACGGCGTGCTGCTCGGCGATGGCCACGTCGAAGTAGCGATCGGGGAAGCGCTTGGAGAACTCCACCAGCCCGGAGCCTTCGCGCATCGCGGGGGTGATGCCCAGAATGCGCGGATCGAGCTCGGCCATGTCGCACAGCCACTGGCCGAAGACCTGCGAGTAGGTCGGCCCGCTCGCCTTCTCCTTGAAGATCACGCCGCTCTTCGGATCGAAGGGGCCCGGCCCGTGCCATTTGATGGGATCGGCCTCGGCGGGTGGATAGCCCTTGCCCTTGCGCGTGATGACATGCAGGAACTGCGGCCCCTTCAGATCGCGCAAGTTGCGCAGGGTGGGGATCAGGGCGCCGAGATCGTGGCCATCGACGGGCCCGATGTAATTGAAGCCCATCTCCTCGAAGATGGTCCCCGGGAGCACCATGCCCTTGACGTGCTCCTCCGAGCGCCGGGCGAGCTCCCACACCGGGGGCACGCGTCGCAGCAGTTTCTTGCCGCCCTCGCGCAGTCCGGCATACAGCTTGCCGGAGAGCACCCGCGCGAAGTAGTTGGAGAATGCCCCGACGTTCTCCGAGATCGACATGTCGTTGTCGTTGAGGATGACCAGGAGGTCGATGTCGAGGCTGCCCGCATGGTTCAGCGCCTCGAACGCCATGCCCGCGCTCATGGCGCCGTCGCCGATCACCGCCACGGCGCGCCGCGGCGTGCCCGCGCGGGTGGCGGCGATCGCCATGCCCATCGCGGCGCTGATCGAGGTGCTCGAATGGCCCACGCCGAAGGTGTCGTAGGGACTCTCGGCGCGCGTCGGGAACGGCGCCAGCCCGTCCTTGAGCTTGATGGTGCGCAGGCGCTCGCGCCGGCCGGTGAGCACCTTGTGAGGATAGGCCTGGTGGCCCACGTCCCACACGAGCCGGTCGTGCGGCGTGTCGAAGACATAGTGCAGGGCGACCGCGAGCTCCACCGCGCCGAGTCCGGCCGCGAAGTGCCCGCCCATCTGGCTGACGGTTTCGATCAGGTACTGACGCAGCTCCGCCGCCACCTGCTCGAGCTGGTTGGGTGCCAGCGCCCGCAGGTCTGCCGGCGAATCGATGGTCTCGAGCAGCGGATAGGAAGTACGGGCGCTCATCGCGCAGGGAGTTTACTCGATGTTCCGGCTCAGTGTCGGCGCAATACCAGCCAGTCGGACAACGCGGCCAGCGGGGACGCGGCGTCCCCCAGCACGGCGAGCGCTTCGAGCGCGCCCCGGTGCAGCTCGCGCATGCGGCGGCGCGCCGGTTCGATGCCGACCACGGCGGGGTAGGTGGGCTTGTCGTGGGCTCGATCGGCGCCCGTCGGTTTGCCGAGCAGCTCGGCATCGCC
>QGUO01000715.1 GCA_003242495.1 Pseudomonadota bacterium
CTTCGATGAGCCGACCGAAGAGGTTGAAATCCAAGCAGGCGGCACAATGCGGGCATTGCTGAGCTTGAACGGATTGGCGGTGCTGTTGCTCGGAATTTTCCCGAGCGTGCTGATCGAGCTCTGTGCGCGCGTTTTGCCGTGAGGCGCGAGTGCGAACCCTTGTAATGGTCGACACCCGCCCTTAGAATGCGCGCCCTCTGCTGCGGGGTGGAGCAGTCTGGCAGCTCGTCGGGCTCATAACCCGAAGGTCGCAGGTTCAAATCCTGCCCCCGCTACCAAACCTTCAACAAATGCGCCGCTCACTCGAGCGGCGCATTTGTTTTTGGGCCACGCAACGACCGGACCCGCTGCCGATTCGAGGCGCCTGGGTATTGCATTTGGTTGCCAGATGCGGTTGGCCAGTTGTGCACTGAAACCGTAGAAGATCCTGTGGATAAGCCGGTCCAGTTTCGTGTTTTTCTCGAAGAAGATGGGGATGGTCAAAATTTGACCAGCACTCGTCCAGGTGAGCAGAGAGCAGGGTTTGGGCCGGTCGGCGGGCAAATCCCCTGATTCCTGTGGCATTTGCCTGCTTCGTTCTATAGAATCCGCGGTCCAAGTGATGGGGTCGCGCGCTCGTCCGCCGGGCGGTCGAGGGTGCAACTGGGTACGTAGCAGGCCCCCGCTACCAGCTTTTCGTAACGAAAAGGCCCCTGAACGAAGGGGCTTTTTGGTTTCTGGGCCTTGCCCACAGTCAGGGCGGGCGTCAGGGAGGTCTGGCGAATCGGCCGGACCGGGAAGGGAATAACGAGAATGGGCCTTGGGCCCATTTTTCGTTTGTGCAGGTTGAAAACCGGAGGTGATCGCGATGCTACGAGACCAGCTGGTCGGGCTGCTCGAGCCGGTCGTGACGAGCCTCGGGTACGAGCTGTGGGAGCTCGAGTACGCAGCGCGCCCTAGAGGGGGGGTGCTGCGGCTATATATTGATTCGCGCGAGGGTATTTCCCTCGACGACTGCGAGCGTGTGAGCCGTGCCGTCAGCGAAGTGCTGGACGCCGCGGACCCGATCGAGTCGGAGTACACGCTCGAGGTGTCCTCGCCGGGCTTGGATCGCGTGTTGCGCACGCCGGCGCACTTCGAGCGCGTTGCCGGCGAGCGGATCAGGCTCGAGATGGTCGAGCCGGTGAACGGGCGAAAGCGGTTCACGGGTCGGTTGACGGACGTGAGCGGAGGCGAGATCACGCTCGAAGTGGACGGGACGGCAGTACAGCTGCCGATCGCAGGAATTCACAAGGCGCGGGTTGCGCCGGATTATCGATGAGTGTCTGCCGGACGGGCAGGAGTGCGCACGATGAACAAAGAAATTTTGATGGTGGTCGATGCAGTCTCGAACGAGAAGGGCGTCGACAAGGAAATCATCTTCGAAGCGCTCGAAGCGGCGCTGGCCTCTGCCACGCGTAAGCGTTACGGCGAGGACATCGACGTGCGCGTCTCCATCAATCGTAAGACCGGCGATTACGACACTTGGCGGCGCTGGAAGGTGTTTGCCGACGACTCGACTGAGCTCGAGAATCCTGAGAGCGAGCTCCGCCTCG
>QGUO01000667.1 GCA_003242495.1 Pseudomonadota bacterium
GCGAGTCCCTTGCGCCTGACGCCGCTGCAAGTCCCTTGCGCCCGGCGCCGTGTCTGCGCGCTCGCCGGTTCAATCGTCGTGCAGCAGCAGGGCCGCCACCACGCGGCGTTCCTCCGTCGCCAGGATGTTGTACGTGCGACACGCCGCGCCCGTGTCCATCACTTCACAGCCGATGCCGCGCGCGAGCAGCGCGCCGGGCCATGCCGCATCCGGAAAGCGCTGGCGAGGCCCTGACCCGAGTACCACGATCTCGGGCATCAATGCGAGAATCGGCTCCAGATCAGCCAGCGACAACTCGTCGAGCGTCTGCGGCCGCCAGTCTTCCACCAGCTCGTTCGAGCTGATCAGGCAGCTGCGCCGGATCAGCCGCTCGCCGACGCGCAACTCGCCGGGCGCATACGCGCGGATCAGATGAGTGGCGCCGAGGCTTTCGTCGGTGAGTTTCATCGCGGCGATCTCCGAAGCAGTAAGGCGTCGACCTCCCTGCGGCCGGGGGCGTGCGACGCAAGGGTTATCGAAGCCACGGGTGCGATCGATTGGCAGTAGAACAAAGGTTTGGGTGGTCGACAGGGCCGCGCCTGGTGGTGATTGTTCCGGGATTCGCCGCGACCCTCAAGTCGGAGGGTGCGCACGCCGCGGGCGCGCAGCGTGCCTGCCTGGCACGTCTGGCGGGTCGCGGCTCGCTGCTGCGCCGCTGGGATCGTCACGATTTCTCGCGACGCGCGCTCGCGCCCTGGCAGCGCGGCCTGCTCGATCGTCTGGGACTCGACGCGGATGTGCAGCGCTACGCCAGCGCGCCGACCTCGCTGGCCGCGCACCGTGCCGATGCCGCGGGCTACTGGATGCATGCCGAGCCGGTGCATCTCGCGGCGGGACTCGATCATCTGGTGTTCGTGGCACTGCGCGGGGCGCTGGCCGCCACGGCCGCCGAGCGCGCGGCGCTGCGCGAGCCGCTCGCCGAGCACCTGCAGCACGCCGGCCTGACGCTGCACGATGACGGTCACGGCTGGCTGGTGCGCGCGCCTGCGGCGCTCGAGCTCACGACGAGCTGTCCGGAAGCGGCCGAGGCGATGTCGCTGGAGCACAGCCTGCCGGCCGGACCCGATGCCGGCCCCATCCGGCGGCTCATGACCGAATTGCAGATGGTGCTGCACGAGCACCCCGTGAACGAGCAGCGCGCGGCGCGCGGACTGCCGGCGATCAATGCCATCTGGCTCTGGGGCGGCGGCACGCCGGGCACGCGTTCGGAGGCGCGCGCGCTGCCGGTCGCCTTCGCGGACCATGACTATGTGCGCGGGCTGTACCGGCTGCATGGCCAGGAGTGCGCACCGGGCGTGCGCAGCGCCGAGCAACTGCTCGCCGCGGTCGCGCGGCGCGCCGAGGTGCTCGCGGTCGTGCCGGAGGCGGACGGGGATCTCGATGCGGCGTGGTTCGCGCCGCTGGCGCGTGCGCTCGGCGCGGGGCGGATCGCGCATCTCGACCTGGTCCTGGACGACTGGCGCCTTTCGGTGGGGCGCCTGGCATGGTGGCGCTTCTGGCGCCGGCCGCGCGCGCCGGCCGAGTGGCTCGCGGG
>QGUO01000268.1 GCA_003242495.1 Pseudomonadota bacterium
CCGGCGGAGTCAGCACGGGCCGGTTCGCGAGCCTGAACCTTGCGCAGCACGTGGGAGACGACCGCGCGGCGGTGGCGCACAACCGACGCCTGTTGCGCTCATGGCTGGGGCTCGAAGCCGAGCCGCTGTGGCTGGATCAAGTTCACGGGACGCGCGTGGTGGAGGCGGCCGGCGGGCCCGCGGGGCCGGCCGTCGCGCCGGCTGCCGACGCATCCTTCACCCGCGCGCCCGGACGGGCGTGCGTGGTGATGACGGCGGACTGCCTGCCCGTGCTCTTCTGCAACCGGGCCGGCACCTGCGTGGCCGCCGCGCATGCCGGATGGCGCGGGCTGGCGCAAGGCATTCTCGACAGCACCCTGGCGGCCCTGGGGGAACCGGCTGAGTCCCTGATCGCCTGGCTCGGCCCGGCCATCGAGCAGGAGGCCTTCGAGGTCGGCCCGGAGGTCCGCGAGCGTTTCCTGGCGCGCGATCCCTTGCATGCGGGGGCCTTTCGCGCCAACCCGCGCGGGCGCTGGCAGGCGGACCTGTATGCGCTGGCGCGCCGGGAGCTCGTGCGCGCCGGGGTGCGCGCGATCCACGGCGGCGGCTTCGCCACCTATGGTGACCGCGCACGCTTCTTCTCGTATCGCCGCGATGGACAGACCGGCCGGATGGCTGCCCTGGTGTGGCTTGCGTTCGAATGAGCCCGGCCGATCGACCGCTTGACAGGCGTGCTACGCTGGCTGGACGTAACTCAATAACATTGACCACCCATTGATCCGGGGGAGATCCCCCCTTGACGCCCCGCGATGCCGCTTCTTCTTTGGATTGTCTTGTTCACCGTCTTGGGCGGCGCGTTGAGCGCGCTGGGCGCTTCGCTGTTCCTGTCCGCGCCCGAGCGCCAGCGGATGCGGATGCTGCCCCACCTGGTGAGCTTCGCCACCGGCGCGTTGCTCGGGGCGGCCTTGCTGGGCCTGTTGCCGCATGCCCTCGAAGGGGTCGGCGTCGAGTCCGCGCACGAGATCGGCCTGACGCTGGTCGCCGGCCTGCTCGTGTTCTTCGTGCTGGAAAAGCTCGTGCTCTGGCGTCACTGTCATCACGATGGCTGCGAGAAACACGGCCCGCACGAGGACAACGGCAGAGAGGTCGCCTCCGCGCACCTCATCCTGATCGGCGACGCCTTTCACAATGTGCTCGATGGCGTGCTGATCGCCGCCGCCTTCATGACCGACGTGCATCTCGGCATCGTGTCGGCGCTGGCCATTTTCGCTCACGAGATCCCACAGGAAATCGGCGACCTGGCGATCCTGCTGAACGGCGGCATGTCGCGTGCGCGCGCATTCACCCTCAATCTGTTGGTGAGCCTGACCTCGGTGCTGGGCGGCGTGATCGCTTATTTCTCGCTGAGCTCCGCGCAACAGCTGTTGCCCTATGCGCTCGCGGTCGCGGCCTCGAGCTTCCTGTACATCGCGGTCGCCGATCTCATCCCCGGACTGCACCGGCGCGTCGACCCGGGCTCGGCCGTGCGCCAGATCGTTTTCATTTCCATCGGCGTGGTGGTGATCTACCTGAGCCACAGCTGGGCGCACTGATCGCTGCATGCAGCGCAGGCTGCGCGGGAGGGGGGCGCGGCGGCGCATGCCGGGCTGCAGCGCGCCCGAGGCAGCCCGCGACTTGCGCGGGTCGGTGGCCAGCCCGGTCGCCTGAAACCCCGGTTTGTATCGCCCTCGTTCCAGAATCGCGCCGGCCGGCGGCTGCGCCACCGCGCTGCGACCGCCGCACTCGTCGGATCCAGCCTCCGGGGCGCAGCGTTGCACAGAAAATGTGCTTTGAGTCACGTCGCGGGCGGGTCCCGGTGGGGGCGGGGGTGTCGCGCGGGGCCCTGCAGCGCCCCGAGATGCCCCGATCTTGTCGGTTGAATTCTGGTAGGGATTCCCCCACATCCCTGCTGGCATTGTTGGCGTGCCTGCGAGCCCTGGCCGAAGGTGTTTACCCATGCGTATGGACAAGTTGACGAGCAAGTTCCAGTTGGCCCTGGCCGATGCGCAATCCCTCGCCGTCGGACGCGACCACCAGTACATCGAGCCGTTGCACGTGATGACGGCGCTGCTCGACCAGCAAGGCGGGTCGGTGCGGCATCTGCTCGACAAGGCCGGCACCAACGTCAATCTGCTGCGTTCGCAGCTTGGTGAGGCGCTCGATCGCCTGCCGCAAGTCGAGGGCACCGGCGGCGAGGTGCATTTGTCGGGCGAGCTCGGCCGGGTGCTCAACCTCACCGACAAGCTCGCGCAGCAGCGCGGCGATCAATACATTTCCAGCGAGCTGTTCGTGCTCGCGGCGCTCGAGGACAAGGGCCAGCTGGGCCACATTTTGCGCAACGCGGGCGCGGTGAAAGGCGCGGTCGAGAAGGCCATCGACGACCTGCGCGGCGGCGAGAAGGTGACCGACCCGAACGCCGAGGAAAGCCGCCAGGCACTCGAGAAATACACGATCGACCTCACCGAGCGGGCCGAGCAGGGCAAGCTCGACCCGGTCATCGGCCGTGACGACGAGATCCGGCGCACCATTCAGGTACTGCAACGCCGCACCAAGAACAACCCGGTGCTGATCGGCGAGCCCGGCGTCGGCAAGACGGCCATCGTCGAAGGTCTCGCCCAGCGCATCGTCAACGGCGAGGTGCCCGAAGGGCTGCGCGGCAAGCGCATCCTCGCGCTGGACATGGGCGCGCTGATCGCCGGCGCGAAGTATCGCGGCGAGTTCGAGGAGCGATTGAAGGCGGTGCTCAACGATCTCGCGAAACAGGAGGGCCAGGTCATCCTGTTCATCGACGAGATGCACACCATGGTGGGCGCGGGCAAGGCCGAGGGCGCCATGGACGCCGGCAACATGCTCAAGCCTGCGCTGGCGCGCGGCGAGCTGCACTGTGTGGGCGCCACCACTCTCGACGAGTACCGCCAGTACGTCGAGAAGGATGCCGCGCTCGAGCGGCGCTTCCAGAAGGTGCTGGTCGACGAGCCCTCGGTGGAGGACACCATCGCCATCCTGCGCGGCCTGAAAGAGCGCTACGAGGTTCACCACGGCGTGGAGATCACCGATCCGGCGATCGTCGCCGCCGCGACACTCTCGCACCGCTATATCAGCGACCGCCAGCTGCCCGACAAGGCCATCGATCTCATCGACGAGGCCGCGGCGCGCATCCGCATGGAGATGGACTCCAAGCCCGAGGAGATGGACCGCCTCGAGCGGCGCATCATCCAGCTCAAGATCGAGCGCGAAGCGCTCAACAAGGAGGTCGACGAGGCGTCCAAGAAGCGCCTTGCGGCCCTCGAGGAGCAGCTTGCCTCGCTCGAGAAGGAGTACGCCGACCTCGAGGAGATCTGGAAGGCCGAGAAGGCGTCGATGCAAAGCTCCGCGCATATCAAAGAGGAGCTCGAGCGGGCGCGCATCGAGCTCGAGACCGCGCGCCGCGCGCAGGATCTCGGGCGCATGTCGGAGCTCGCATACGGACGCATTCCGGAGCTCGAGCGGCGCCTGAGCGAGGCCACGGCGGCCGAGCAGCGCGAGACGCAGCTGCTGCGTAACAAGGTGACCGACGAGGAGGTCGCCGAGGTGGTCTCGAAGTGGACCGGCATTCCGGTCGCCAAGATGCTCGAAGGCGAGAAGGAAAAACTGCTCGCCATGGAGGAAGCGCTCGGGCGGCGGGTGATCGGACAGGAAGAGGCCGTGCGGGCGGTGTCGGACGCCATCCGCCGCTCGCGGGCCGGGCTGGCGGACCCGAACCGTCCCAATGGCTCCTTCCTGTTCCTCGGCCCCACGGGCGTGGGTAAGACCGAGCTGTCGAAGGCGCTTGCCGAGTTCCTGTTCGACACCGAGGAAGCCATGGTGCGCATCGACATGTCGGAGTTCATGGAGAAACACTCCGTGGCGCGCCTCATCGGTGCGCCGCCGGGCTACGTCGGTTACGAGGAAGGCGGCTATCTCACCGAGGCCGTGCGGCGCCGCCCATACTCGGTGCTGTTGCTCGACGAAGTCGAGAAGGCCCATCCCGACGTATTCAACGTGCTGCTGCAGGTCCTCGACGACGGCCGGCTCACCGATGGGCAGGGGCGCACGGTGGACTTTCGCAACACCGTGATCATCATGACCTCGAACCTGGGTTCGCAGGTGATCCAGGAGCTGGCCGGCGAGGCGAATTACCCTAAGATGAAGGCCGCGGTGCTGGAGATCGTCGGGCAGCACTTCCGGCCCGAGTTCATCAATCGCGTGGACGAGATCGTGGTGTTCCATCCGCTCGGCCGCGAGCATCTGCGCGCCATCGTGGACATCCAGCTCGGCTTCCTGCGCAAGCGCCTGGCCGAGCGCGACATGGACCTGGTGCTCGACGATGCCGCGCGCGACCTGCTCGGCGAGGCGGGCTTCGATCCGGTGTATGGCGCGCGGCCGCTCAAGCGGGTCATCCAGCAGCAGGTGGAGAATCCGCTCGCCCAGCGCATTCTGCGCGGGGAGTTCGGGCCCGGCAGCACGGTGCGCATGACGGCGCGCGAGGGGCGTCTGGAGTTCGAGCGCCCGTAACGCGCCACCAACCCGCAGGGGCGGCCGGAAGTCTTGATTTCGGCGCCGGCCGCCCTAATGTTGCGGCTGCCGCGATCGACAGGTCGCGATCCGAACCATTCCACGAAGTGACTGCGATGGGGATGCCGACGACTGGTCTCGAGCTTCGGCAGGCGGGGCGGGCGCGCTGTGCGCCGGCGCCGGCCTGCCGCGGGCTATGATGGCGACCGGCGGCGTTCGTCCTGCGCGCTGTTTTCCGAGGCCCGTTTCATGCCCTTCTACGAATACGAATGCAGTGCCTGCAACCACTACCTGGAAGCCCTGCAGAAGATCTCCGACCCGCCGCTGCGCAAGTGTCCGAACTGCAAGAAGTCCAAGCTCAAGCGCCTGGTGTCCGCGCCCGTCTTCCGTTTGAAGGGTAGCGGCTGGTACGAGACGGACTTCAAGTCCGACCGGGAGGAAAAGCGCAATCTCGCCGATCGCGACGACGCGCCGGAGTCGACGTCCACGGACTCCAAGTCCGACACCGCGTCTGATACCGGATCGAAGTCCGGCAGCAAGCGGGACAGCGGCAAGGTGGTATCGATCAGCAAGGGGGCGGCTGCCCGGCAGGCCAAGCAGGCCAAGCAGGCCACGCCGGCCAAGCAGGCCAAGTCCGCCAAGCCCGCCAAGTCCGCCAAGCCCGCCAAGCGTCCGGCCGCCGCGACCAAGGCCAAGAAGACCGCGGCACGCCCCGCCGCGCGCAAGAAGGTTGCACGCCGGTAAAGCGGCGGAGGATCTGCGGCGTACCCTGACCCGCCTCGCCTGGACGGGGCGGGTCCCGATCGCACGCCCTGCCTGGCCGGCGGTCCTCCCCGCCAACCGCGACCCCCGCCCGGGGGCATGTCCCCCGGGGGCGCACCGGGGCCCCCGGAAACCCGCCACGAACCCCAACACCGGGAACCACAGCGGCGCGCAGAC
>QGUO01000668.1 GCA_003242495.1 Pseudomonadota bacterium
GTTCCACCCTTTGCAAACCAGCCGGCTCGCCCGCGGCCGAGTCCCACGAGGGCGGTACCAGCCCAAAATGGCGGAAAGCGCGCTGCGCGCTCGCGCACTCGATCTGACGCACGACACTCCTCGCAATCTGGCGCTCGTGCGCCAGAACCGGCCTACCGCGCCGCAGCGGGCCACTGAGCCCACAGGGGCCAGCGCGACGGAGTTCTTCACGACACGCTCGGGCGTACGCTGCGCCGGTTCACATCTCATCATCGACCTCTACGGTGCGAAACGCCTGGACGACTTGCCCTTCATCGAGTCGACCTTGCGGCGCTGTGTGGACGTGGCGGGGGCGACCCTGCTTCATATCCATCTGCATCCGTTCGAGCCGAATGGAGGCGTCAGCGGGGTGGCCGTGCTGGCCGAGAGCCATATCTCCATCCATTCATGGCCGGAAATCGGCTATGCGGCGCTCGACGTATTCATGTGTGGCAAGACCGAGCCGCGGCGCTGCGTCGAGGTGCTGGCCGAGGCGTTCGAGCCCCAGCGCATTTCCATCGAAGAGTTGCTGCGAGGACGCAACGCATGAACAAGCCAGAGTGGATCGCTGAAACGCTCACTCCGGGCGTGCGGGTTGCCTATCAAGCCGATCGCGTGCTTGCGCAGACCCGCACGGAGTATCAACGGCTCGAACTGCTCGATAACGGGCCGTTCGGCCGCATGCTGGTGCTGGACGGCGCGATCCAGACCACGACCCGCGACGAGTTCATCTATCACGAGATGCTTGCGCACGCTCCCCTGCTCGCCCACGGAAAGGCCGAGGACGTGCTGATCGTGGGTGGTGGAGACTGCGGCCTCGCAGAGGAAGTGCTTCGCCACAAGAGCGTCCGGAGTCTCGTGCAGATCGAGATCGACTCGCAGGTGGTGGCGCTCGCCCGCGAACATTTGTCGGAGATCAATGCGGCGGCGTTCGCCGACCCGCGCTTCGACCTGCGCATCGCCGACGGCGCTCAGGCGCTCAAGGAGATGGACCGCTCGTTCGACGTCGTGCTGGTGGACTCGACCGACCCCGTCGGCGCTGCCGTTCCGCTGTTTACGCGCGAGTTCTACGCCAATGTCCGTCAGCGGCTGCGTCCGGGCGGCGTGGTCGTCGTCCAGGCCGGCGTGCCGTTCCTGCAGGGACGGGAGTTCAAGTCGGCGATGGGCGAGCTGACGGCCGTGTTCCAGATCGTCGATGCCTACCTGATCGCATCGCCCAGCTACTTCGGCGGGCACCTTGCGCTCGGCTGGGCGAGCGACCAGCTGGCACCCGACGCCGTGTCGCTGGAAGACCTGCGGGCGCGCTACGACGCTGCTGGGCTGAGCACGCGCTACTACACGCCGGAGATGCACAAGGCAGCCTTCGTCCTGCCCCCGTTCATCCGGGAGCTGATGCCTGCGGCCACGACGCCGCAAGCGTGACCTGAGGCGCAACCGGCCGGCCACGGCACGCGTGGCTCGGGCGCAAGGATGCGCCTCGGCCGGATGCGCCCCATGGCGGTGCGCCATGGGGCCTGCCCGCCCGGTGCTTCTCGATCGACCGGGCGCCCGC
>QGUO01000690.1 GCA_003242495.1 Pseudomonadota bacterium
CACCAGCACTGGTCAGCAGAACACCACCACCACCAGCACTGGTCAGCAGAACACCACCACCAGCAGCAGCAGTACCGGTGCTGGTCAGGGGTTGGGGGATGGTGGTGGGGGGAGGTTGCGGAAGTCGGTTCTGGCTGTGGTGGCGATGGAGGACGAGTTGGCGGCGTGGCGGATGGCGCCGGGGTTCGTGCCGGTTTTGCCGCCGCGGGCGATGTCGTCTTCGGTGCGGCGTCCGGCGGGGCCGAGTTATTTCTTGGATGAGATCGGGGTCAATGATTACCACGGCAATGTCGAGGACATTCGTAATGCGGTGGTGCAGGGGATCAAGCAGCTGCTGGGTGAGTCGGCGGATTTGTCGAAGATCCTTCCGTATCTGGAGGCGGAGATCAATCCGGCGTCGATTCGGGGTGGGTTCGGGTTGGCGTTGGCCGGTCAGTTCAAGGTCAATTTGCCGGAGAATATTCAGGTTCAGTTGCATGCCCGGTTGCACGACGATCCGCAGCTGGTGTCCGCGTCTGCCCGGGTCAAGCTGGACACCGAGTACGACCGGCGGGTCTTCGACGACTACATGCGCACCGTCGAACCTCACGTGCGGTCCAGGGCGATCAACCACTTGTTCGTTCGCGCGGGCACTGAACATCCTCCGGTGGGTGACGATCCCCGCACGTTCTTCAAAGCGAACATGCCCTATGCGAAAACCGACGACGTCCGCGCCACGCACGCGTCTTTGGAGTCCCGCGTCCCGCGTGACCGGCCCAGGCCCCGCATCACCTACCACAACCTCCCCACCCCCGAGCCCGCCCCCACCACCGACGGGCAGCCCGTGCCCGGCACCGGCAACGGTCACACCTCCAACGGCCAGCCCACCCCCGCGGCGGGGCCGGGTCCGCACGACATCACCCCTGTCTCCCGCCACCACCTCGACTGGCGCATCGTCGTCCACCACCAACACACCGTCCGCCCCGAAAGCACCGCCCACACCACCTTCACCGTCCACGACGCCATCGACATCCGGCACACCCCCGACCCCTATCGGCCCCTGCCCGCCGGCCTCGTCGACGCTGCCCGCGCCGAAGCCGAAGCCGCCAAAGCCTTCACCAAAGCCCAAAAAGAACTCGCCGCTTTCGAACTTCTCCACCACCAACAACTCCGGCCCCACGACCCGAAAGGCAAAACCCCCGAAACCCTCCACCACACCCACCAACAACTCATCCACAACCGCGACACCGCCTACCACAACTGGCTCGACTCCTGGCACACCTACACCCACCAACTCGACCAAGCCAGAAACACCCACC
Organism: Pseudomonadota bacterium; assembly: GCA_003242495.1. Classification (GTDB taxonomy): domain Bacteria; phylum Pseudomonadota; class Gammaproteobacteria; order Steroidobacterales; family Steroidobacteraceae; genus Steroidobacter. The sequence continues at coordinate 1,299 of QGUO01000690.1, forward strand.
ACACCACCCCACCCACCACCACCCACACCACCAGAACCAGCCAACACGACACCCACACCACCGACACGACTCGGCGGACCGAGCAGACACCGGTCCAGCACACACAAGACACCCACACCAGTAGGACCGGACAGCACGACGAGACCACCGCACCCCACGACGCTCGGACCAGTGGGACGGGGCGGCAGGACGAGACTGTCGCGCCTCAGGACACTCGGACCAGCAGGGCCCGGGCCCCGCACGACACCCACACCAGTGGGACCGGACAGCAC
>QGUO01000669.1 GCA_003242495.1 Pseudomonadota bacterium
ACACCGGCCCGGCCCAGTTCTCGAACAGCGTGCCCTGGATCGCCACGTCGATGACGTGCTGCTGCACGATCTGCTCCTGTGAGATGTCCTGGCTGATGTAGTCGATCGCCGCCTGCGATGGCGAGCCCACGCCGAAGACATCCATCGGCACGCAGCCGTCGTCGGGATACATGAGCGTCGAGTTGCAGACGATCTCGCCGCTCACCGGATCGCGGACCGCGTCGATGGCGCGATACAAGCGATCGAGGCGCAGCGCGTTGTCCATGTAAATGTTGGACGCGGTACGCCCGTATTGATAGTACGCGTCGAGCTGCCAGGTGCCGATGTCCGCGTGCATGCCCAGCGTGACGGACTTGAGGGCATTCTCCTGCCTGATGGTCTTGCCGGCGCCGTAGTCGAGATCGCCCGAGCGTCCGAAGCGGAAGCTTTCGAGACCTTGATCCATCATGGCCTGACGGATCGACTCAGGCAGAAAGGCGTTGTCCCGGTAGATGGTCGCGGCCCAGGTGCCGAACTGCGCGCCTGCCGGAGGGGACAGGTAGGCGGTCTCGTTGTAGCCGTACAGACCCTGGACGAAGGCCGTGACGTTCGGGGTGAGGTCGTAGGTCAGGTGCGCGAACGCACTACCACGCGTCGTGTCCGGCGTAAAGTAGTTGTACCAGGCGACGTCCACGCCGTCGCCGCCCACTTGCGCCGTGCCGCTGGCGTCGTCGCCGGCAACGAAGGGCGCCGGAACGCCGCCGGGCAGGAACTGCGTCCAGGCGAGCGGGCCGCTCAGGATCAAGCCGCCGGGAGTGTATTGCCGCGAGCGTACGTTCGCGCGGGTGAGCCGCGCCGGCTCACCGGGCTGGCCGGCGTTCGGGTTGGGGATGACACCCCAGCTCTGGAACCAGTCGCGCTCGGTGATGTCCTCGATGGCCTGCGCCGTGTAGAGATCGATCGCGGTGATGAGGTGCGCGCGTTCGCCGAGCGGCGTGCCGGCGGCCAGCGAGACGTTGAAGTTCTCGTTGTCGCCGAGCTCGGTGATACCCGCCTGGAGATTGGACTTGAAGCCGACGAAGTCGGTGTCCAGCATGAAATTGACCACCCCGCTCACCGCATCGGAGCCATAGGCCGCCGAGGCGCCGCCGGTGACGACTTCGATGCGCTCGACCAGCGATTCGGGCAGGAGATTGACGTCGAGGGTGCCGCGGCGCGAGGACGGCACGACCCGCCGGCCGTCGAGCAGCACGAGCGTGCGATTCTGGCCGATGCCCCGCAGGTTCAGGATGCTGGCGCCGGAGGCGCCGGTCCAGCCGGAGGCGGGCGCGCCTTCGGGGATGGCGCTGTTGATGAATTGCGGCAGTTGGGTCACGGCGGCGCCGAGCGTCGTCGGCGCCAGGACCTGCAGGTCGGTCAGGGATAGCGCCGTCACCGGCGTCGGCGTGGACATGCCATCGCGTTGAATGCGCGATCCCGTGACGTGCACTTCTTCCAGGAAGGGCGCCTGTGCGGGCGAGGGGCCGTCCTGGGCGAAGGCCATGCCTGCCAGCCCGAGCGACAGCGTGGCCGCCCAGGCATCGGCCGCC
>QGUO01000269.1 GCA_003242495.1 Pseudomonadota bacterium
TTCCATGCCGACGCGCTTGGCGAGCTGACCGACCTTGCCGTTGCACAGGATGAGCTGCTGCTGCAGATACGCGCGCTCGAAGTGCTCGCGCGCCTCGCGCAAGGGCAATGCGAGCAGATCCTGCTTGACCAGGGGCTCGTCGGTCGGGGCGTGGGTAGCGAGCTCACGCTCGATCTCCTCGAGCTTGATCTCCTCCTCGCCGCCCAGGATGAGCAGCCGCTGCACCAGGTTGCGCAGCTCACGCACGTTGCCCGGCCAGGGATAGTTGCGCAGCCGGTTCTGCGCCGCCACGCCGAAGCGCCGGAACGGCAATCCCTCCTCGTCCACCAGCCGGTCCACGTAGTAGCGCAGCAGGTCAGGCACGTCCTGGGCGTATTCGCGCAGTGGCGGAATGCTCAAGGTGATGATGTTCAGCCGGGACAACAGCTCCAGGCGCACGCTGGTTTCGTTCTCCGGATTGAGCAGGCGCGGCGTGGCCGAGCCGATGATGCGCACGTTGAGCTTCACCGGCGCAGCGCCGCCCACGCGGGTGATCGACTGGGTCTCGAGCGCGGCCACCAGTAACCCCTGGGCGCGCTGTGGCAGATCCTCGACGCCGTTCACGAACAGCACGCCGCCGGCCGCCTGCTCGAGCAACCCCGCATGCACGCCCGATGCATCCTCGGTGCCGTGCAGGGCAGCGGCCGCCCCGTCCTCGGTGATACCGGTGGCCACCAGTTGCACGAAGGGACCGGAGGCGCGCGGGCTGATCGCGTGCATGTAGCGGGCGAACGCCTCCCGCCCGGTGCCCGGCTCACCCACGATGAGCACCGGCGTATCGTGCGGGGCGACCTGCTGGACCTGCTCACGCAGCGCGTGCATCGCGCGGCTCTTGCCCACCGGCGCCATCATCGGCGGCACCAGCGTGCGGTTGATCTGGCGCTTGTTGCGCCCCGAATCGAGCGCCCGCTCCACGGTCCGCAGCAGCTTCACCAGCGACAAGGGCTTCTCGACGAAGTCGAAGGCGCCGAGCCGCGTGGCTTCCACGGCCGTCTCCACGGTGCCATGCCCCGACATCATGACCACCGGGCAGGATGGTCCGGACAACTGCGTCCATTCACGCAGCAGGGTGATGCCGTCGGTATCCGGCATCCAGATGTCGAGCAGCACCAGGTCGGGGTCGTGCTGCTCGCGCGCGGCGCGTGCCTCGGCGGCGTTCGCGGCGACATCGACCTCGTAGCCCTCGTCCGCAAGGATCTCCTTCAGGAGCCCGCGGATCTCGGCTTCGTCATCTACCACCAGAATGCGCGCAGCACTCATGCACATCTCCTAAGACTTGGCTCGCACCAAGCCAAGACGATCCCGGCCTGGACCGGCGGTCCGGGCCGACGCGGCGAGCGGCAGCTCGATGCGCACCCGGGCACCGCCTGCCGGGCCATTGTCGGCTTCGATCTTGCCGCCATGTTCTTCGACGATTTTCTTCACGATTGCAAGCCCGAGCCCGGTGCCTTTGGGCTTGGTGGTGACATACGGCTCGAAAACCTGCCCGAGAACATCGGTACGGAAGCCCGGCCCATTGTCCTCCACCACGATCTCCGCTGCAGCCGCGCCGCCGTGCACCGCCCTCCGGGTGCACACGCGAATCTCGGCATGCTCGACACCCTCCAGCGCTTCCATGGAGTTCGCCAGCAGATTATGCAAAATCTGCCGCATGCGGCCGCGATCCGCCTCGATCCAGGTCAGCGCCGGGTCGAGCGCCAGCTGCGGGCGTCGGGACCGTCCCTGCGCTGCATACAGCTCGACCACCTCGCTGACCAGCTGATTCAGATCGAAGCGCGAGACCTCCATCTGCGGCGCACGCGCATACTCGCTGAAGGCGTTGACCATCTCCTTCATGGCCTCGACCTGCTGGACGATGGTGTGCGTGGCACGATCGAGCACCTGGGCGTCGGCCTGATTCATGGACCCGAGCAGCTTGCGGCGCATGCGCTCGGCGGAGAGCTGGATGGGGGTCAGCGGATTCTTGATCTCGTGGGCGAGCCGGCGCGCCACCTCGCCCCAGGCCGCATCGCGCTGCGCCTGCAGCAGCGCGGTGATGTCGTCGAACACGATCACGAAGCCGCCCGGGCTGCGATCTTCACCGGAGAGCGTGGTGCACGCGCACATCAGCACCCGGCGCGTGGACTCCCCCTGCAGGATCAGCTGCTCGCGCCATTCGGTGCGGCCGGCATCGAGATGTGCGCTGCACGCCGCCTCGAACTGCTCGAACAGGGGGCTGCCGGCGCCGGCCTGTGCCAGCGGCTGGCCGATGCAGCGCGCCACGTCCGCGCCCAGAATCGCGCCGGCCGCCTGGTTCATGGTGCGCACGGTGCGATCGGGCTCCAGCGACAACACACCGGTGGAAAGCCGCGCCAGGATGACCGCAAGATTGGCGCGCTCGGCTTCCACCGCCTGCTGGCTGCGGTGCGCTTCCTCGCGGGCCCGCGCCAGGCGCTTGGTCATGTCGTTGAACGAGTGCACCAGGATGCCCATCTCGTCGTGCGAGGTCAGCGGCAGGCGCATGTCGAAATCACCCTTGGCAACGGCGCGCGTGCCGGCCACCAGGTCCTGGATGGGACGGACCAGGCGGCGCGCCGCCCAGAACGCGCCGTACAGCGCCGCGAACAGCGACAGCAGCAGCACCAGCGTGAGGGTGAGCGTGAAGGATTGCTTGAGCGGCTCGCGCAGACGCGCCTTCTCGCCGTAGTTCTGGTAGGCCGCCTCCACGGTGTCGGCCAGTTCGCCGAGGCGTCGCTCGATTGGATAGATGGCCTGCAGCATGCGCGGCTCTTCGCCCGGCGTGCCCGGCACCGGCACGGCGGCGCGTACGAGGTAGCCGCCGTCGCCCAGTGGATCGAGCGTGACGTATTCGCGGCCTTGGCGGACCTGCATGGTCATTTCCTCGCTCGCCTGGGTCGGCAGGTTCTCGCCGATGCCCTCGGAGCTGGTGGCAATGATACGGCTGTTCGAGCCGAGCACGGTGAGCTCCACGGCACCGTGCATCTGGCGCATGCGCTCGAGCATTCCCACCGGGTCGGCGTCGTACCGCGCCAGCTCGGCGGCGACCTGCCGCGTGCGCTCCAGATGCTCGCGCATGCGCAAGTCGAGCGCGGCACGCGAGAGGGTGAGCGCATCCTCGAGGCCCGCACGGATCTCGACGTGGAACCAGCTGTCGATGCCGCGGTTGATGAACACCACGGCGAAGTAGAACACCAGCAGCAGCGGCAGCATGGCCAGCGTGGCCGACAGCCACACCATGCGCGCTTCCATGCGCGAGCCGACCACGCGGCGACGCCAATCGCGCACCAGCTGCGTCAGCCGGCCACCGATCAGCGCGAGCAGCACCAGGAGCCCGGCGACGTTCACCCCGACGATGAAGGGGTGCAGGTCGCTGAAATTTTCAGACTGCTGAACCGTCTGCGCCATGAGCAGCAGCGCCGCCACCCACAAGCCGGAGCCGACCAGCACCAGCAGGGTGACGACCATGCGTTTCAGAGCCTGAGCGGCCATGTGTACCACTCGCTGACCTGACGCCAGTTATCCGCCCAGAACAGCACGAAACGCAAGACGTCCGGCATGGTGCGCACGTCGAGCGTGGCCCGCAGGCTGATCTCGTGCCGGCCCTGCTCCGCGAGCAGCGCCTGGTCCAGGATGGGCAGGTTGCTCACCACGCGCAGCGAGTCCAGGGCCGCATCGAGCGTCGGAAAGGACGACTGCTTGCCGCTGTTCAGGTTACGCACCAGGTACCGGTCGCTCAGCGCATGGTAGACGAGCTCATAGCGCTGTTGCAGCGCGGCAACGGTCTCGTTGAACCAGAAGCGGCGCGCGCGCCGCACCACGATATCCAGGTCGAGCGTGAGCATGACGCCCTCGCGCAGCGCCGCGCGGGCACCTTCCGGCAGACGGAAGTCGAACGTGGCGTTCAGCTGCAACACGCCCTGCGCCAGCTCGACGTAGGCGGAACGGATTTCGAAGCGCTGCGGCTCCTGCGCCTCGGCGGCATACGGCCACGCGAGCAGCAACGCGGCGGCTGCGAGGCGCAGCCCTGCCGCGATCCTGCCGAAGCGCCCGTCGCAGCGCCCGAGATCCTGCCATCCGAGAGTCGCCAACAGCCGGTTATCCTGTTGTTTGTTGCAGGCAAGCATAATAGAAGCCGTCCATGGCGGCTGTCCCCGCCGCGATCCGCAGTCCGACGCCGGCATCGATCCCTTCGTCGCGCAACGCCGCCAGCTCCGCGGCCGGCGCGCCGCTCTGCGCCAGCGCGTCGGCCGTGACGTCGGCGGCCTCGGGATGTCGACGCAGAAATGCCTCCACGACGTCGGAGGTCTCCGCGCGCAACGCCGAGCAGCTCGCATAGACCAGCCGTCCGCCCGGGGCCAGCAGTGGCCACAGCGCTTCGAGCAATTCGGCCTGCCGCACCGCCAATGCCGGGATGTCGTCGGCGCGGCGCAGCAGTTTGACGTCGGGATGGCGGCGGATCACGCCGGTCGCCGAGCAGGGAACGTCCAGCAGCACCCGATCGAATCGCCTCCCGTCCCACCAGGCCCCGGGCTGTGCCGCATCGCCTTGCACGAGACGCGCCTCGAGACCCAGCCGGCGCAGATTCTCCGCGACACGCTGCAGTCGGCTCGCCGAGACATCGACGGCCACGAGCTCGGCAAGCGACGGCTGCAACTCGAGCAGATGGCCGGTCTTGCCGCCCGGTGCGGCGCAGGCGTCGAGCACGCGTTCGCCGGCGCGGGGCGCCAGCAGGTGCGCGGCAAGCTGCGCCGCGGGATCCTGCACCGACACGCGCCCCTGCGCGAAGCCCGGCAGCTCGGCGACATCGCAAGGCCGTTCGAGCCGCAGCGCCTCACCGCCGAACAGACTGGCGCTCACGGCGTGTCCGGCCTGCTCGAGCTCGCGGCGATAGGCCTCCGGCGCGCCGCGCCGGCGGTTCACGCGCAGCCAGAACGGCGGACGATCGTTGTTCGCCGCCAGGATGCGCTCGAGCTGCCCGGACCAGTCCGTCCGCAGCGCATCGACCAGCCAGCGCGGATGCGCCGTGCGCACCGCCAGGTCACCATCGGTTCGTCGCGCGAGTTCCGCACGTTCGCGCAGGTAGCGTCGCAGGACGGCGTTGATCAGGCCCGCCGCGCGCGGCTGACGCAGCACTCGAGCCGCATTCACGGTTTCGGCGACGGCGGCATGCGTGGCAATGTCCGTGTATTCGAGCTGGCACAGGCCGACCACGGCCAGTGCGCGGATTTCCGGGGACGGTGGCGCGCCGCGCGTCAGCAGCCGCGCCAGGATGGCATCCAACCGGATGTACCAACGCAGGCTGTCGTAACACAGCGAGCGCAGCAGCCCGCGCGCCTGGGCAGTGGCGGGGCGCTCGGCCGCCAACATGCGATCCAGGGAGCGGCCCTGGAACGCCACTTGCGCCACGATCTGCGCGGCGCGGGCGCGTACGACTGCCCCGCTG
>QGUO01000270.1 GCA_003242495.1 Pseudomonadota bacterium
GGCTGGAGAGCATGCCCGACACCCCGATGGCGCCGATCACTCGGCCGTCCTGCAGGATGGGCACACCGCCTTCCAGCGGCGCGAGTCCCGGCATGCCCAGCAGCCGAAGGTTGACGCCGCCGCTGGCCAGCGCTTCCTGGAACCCGGCGGTCGCACGCTTGAAGTTGAGCGCGGTCTCCGCCTTCACGCGCGCGATGTCCACGCTGGCGAGCTGCGCATGATCCATCTTGTGCAGCATCACCAGGTGCCCGGTGCTGTCGACGATGGCGATCACCATCGGCCTGGCGTTGGCCGCGGCCTCGGCTTCGGCGGCCTCCATGACCTTCTTGGCGGCAGCGAGTGAAATCGGCGGTCCGTACTCGGGCGGAGAGGCAGGAGACTTTGCTTGCATACTCGTAGCTCGAAAGTATTTGAAAACAACCAGGAAAGTTCGTGATGATACCGCGCCGCGCCGCATTGCGCGGCCTCGTGCCGCGCAGCGTCCGCGAATCGACAATTCTTTGCGTCACGCCGCAACGGGATCGCCACGACCCAGGACGCAACGGTCGCCAGTTCTCGGGTGACGGCGAGCGCCCGGCCTGCACGGCGCGCAGGATTGAGCGTGGTCCGCGAACCAGGTAACGTGCCCCCGTGAGCGTGGATGCAGCATCCTTTCCCGAGCGGCCCGCCGTTTTCCTGGATTTCGACGGCACACTGGTCGACATCGCGCCGACGCCGCAAGCGGTGCACGTGCCCGACTCGCTCAAGCGCACGCTGCGCGAGCTCGAGCCGCGGCTCGATGGCGCGCTGGCGCTGGTGAGCGGGCGAGCCCTCGCCGATCTCGACCGCATGTTCGCCCCGCATCGCTTTGCGGCAGCGGGCGTGCATGGGTGCGAGCTGCGCGAGCCCACGGGCCGCACGGCGTACCCGCCGGTGAACGAAGCGATGCTGGACACGGCACGCGAGCGGTTCGCCGCGTTCGCCTCCCGGCATCCCGGCGTCCTGGTCGAAGACAAGGGCTACGCGCTCGCCCTGCACTATCGCCTCGCGGCCGACCTGGCCGACGACGCACGGGCAGTGGTCGATGCCGTCCTCGAGGAGACCTCCGACAGCTTCGATCTGCAGCTCGGCAAGTGCGTGCTCGAGCTGCGCCCGAGCGGCTACAGCAAGGGCTCGGCCATCTCCGCCTTCATGGAGGAAGCGCCCTTCGCGGGGCGCACGCCGGTCTTCATCGGCGACGATGTCACCGACGAGGATGGCTTCCGGGTCGTGAACGCGCTCGGCGGCCTGTCCATGCGCGTGGGTCGGACCGGCGCGAGCGAGGCGCGTCACCGCCTCCCCGATGTCGCCGCCGTCCACCGGTGGCTCGACGACCTGCTCCAGGCGCTGCCGACGCGCACCGGCGCCTGAGGGCGGCCGCCCTGCCCGCTGGAATCGTCACTCGCGTGACGCGTTTGTTGCCTCCCGTCATACGTTTGTTACAAAACTATTGCAGACTCCTCGCCACCCATTCGTGGCGGCCTCGGCAACGGCCGTCCAGCAACGGAGAAACGTAAGATGAAACCGTGGAGCCATCCTCTCATCGTCGCCCTGTCCGGGCTGCTGCTCGCCGGACTCGGCGGCTGCGGCCGTGACGGCAATGAAGCCGGCGCCAGCCGCGCGAGTGCAGCGGCAGTCATTCGCATGGACGGATCGAGCACGGTATTCCCCATCGCCGAGGCCGTCGCCGAGGAATACCAGCTCAGCCGACGCAGCCCCGTGCGTGTCACGGTGGGCCTTTCGGGCACCGGCGGCGGCTTCAAGAAGCTTTGCCGCGGAGAGATCGATGTGGCCAATGCCTCACGTCCCATCCTGGAGTCCGAGATGGAAGCCTGCCGCCAGAGCGGCGTGACCTACCTGGAGCTCCCCGTCGCGTTCGACGCCATCACCGTGGCGGTCAATCCGGCCAACGATTGGGTGGAATCGCTCACCATCGAGGACCTGCGCATCATGTGGGCGCCCGAGTCGCAGGGGAAGGTACTGCGCTGGAACCAGGTGCGCCCGGAATGGCCGGACGCGCCTTTGCAGCTGTTCGGCCCGGGGGCGGACTCCGGCACCTTCGATTACTTCACCGAGGCCGTCGTGCGCAAGGCCAAGGCGAGCCGCGGCGACTTCACGGCGAGCGAAGACGACAACGTCCTGGTGCAGGGCGTGGAGAACAACCGCACGGCGCTCGGCTACTTCGGTTATGCCTACTACGCGGCGCACCAGCAGCGCATGCGCGCCGTGCCGATCGTCAACTCGAACGGCGATGCCGTGCGACCCAGCCCCGAAACGGTCGCGAACGGCACCTACGAGCCGCTTTCGCGGCCGTTGTTCATCTATGTCAATGCCGCGTCGGTCGAGCGTCCCGAGGTCCGCGAGTTCGTGGAGTTCTATCTCGACGAGGGCGCCACGCTCGTGGGCGAGGTCGGCTACGTGCCCCTGCCGGCGCATGCCTATGAAATGGCCCGCGAACGTTTTGCAGACCGCACGCTCGGCAGCGTCTTCGGCGGCGTGCCCGAGGTCGGCGTGACCGTCGAGGAACTGCTGGCGCGCGAATCCAAGCTCTGACCGTCAGCCCGACGATTGAGTATCGACGGTCTCGCCCTGGCGGAACTCGACCGTCGGGCTCTGCCGGCGCCACACGGGGGCGGTCTTCGCCCCCGTTGCAGCCCTCCTGCGAATCGCCCCGCGATCAGCGTCCTGTGACGGGGTGACGATAGTGGAACGGCGGGACGAACACCGCCGGATAAGGATCGTAATCGACCGATTGCGGCAGGTCCGGGGGATAACCGGCGAACGGACTGAACATCGGTGAGGCGCGCTTAGCCCAGCCGTCCTCATACGTCGTGTAGTAAGTCTGGAACCCGTGCAGGTTCTTGTACTTCCACACGCCGTGTTCCTTGACGAACACGTTCTCGTACACGCCCTCGCCCCATTGCGCATTGCGCCCCAGCAAGCCGTACATGACGAACAGCCGCGAGCGCACCTGCGCGGTGTTGCCGTCGGGGGCGACGTGCACCACCGGCTGCAGCTGCATGTGGTTGAACAGCGCGCCTTCCTGCGGCGCCCCCAGCCGGCGCATGTACTCATAGATGCGATCGCGCCCCAGGAACACGCCGCGCCCGAGAATCTCCAGGGTCGCATTCTCGGTGAACATCGCCGCGATGGCATCCTGCATCGACTTGTCCACGTAATAGCCGTAGGCGGACTCCAGGTGCTCGATCTCGTCGACGGCCTGCAGGCGTTCGACCTCGAGCTCCAGCGCGCGCACCTGGGCCTCGAGCTCGGCGACCGTGGTCGCCCGCGGGGCGTCGCGCCCACTCGCGCGCGGGACGTTCCCGGCCGGCGGAACGACGCCGGCGCCGAACACATAGCCGCTCGTCACCGGGTTGTCGAAGTGAAACGGCGCCACGAACGGGTCCGGATAGGGCCGATAAGCGACGCTCGGCGGCCGGTCCGGACGCACCGGCGACTTGCCGTAGCGCAATGCCGAGTCCGGCGAGGCCCGCGTCCAGCCGCCCTCGTAAGGCGCGTAGAAGCGCGTATAGAAGTGCAGTTTGCTGATCTTCCACACGCCGTCCTCGCGCACATACTCGTTCTCGTACGTGCCGGCGCCCCAATTGCCACCCGAGCCCTCGCCGTAGACGCCGGTCTGGATGAGCGCGCGCCAGCGCGCCTTGGCCGTCTTGCCGTCGGGCGCCACCGTGATGACCGGCGAGAGCTGAAAATGGTTGTTGAGCTCGCCGTGACGCAGCCCCGGTTTGCCCCCGGTGAGGCTGTAGAGGTACTCGCGAATGCGCGCCTTGCCGACATAGACACCGTTCGTGCCCAGCTCCATGGTGCCGTTCTCGGTGAACAGGTCGACGACCTCGTCCCACAGCGCCTTGTCGAAATAGTAGCCGTAGATGGCTTGCAGATTGCGCAACTCGTTGACCGCGTCGAGGTGTCGGGCGCGCGCCCGGATCTCGTCGATGCGGGCCTGCGCCGCCGCGATGCGCTCAGCGCTCACCGGCGGCGATTGCGGCGCCTGCGCAGCTGCTGCGCCGGCGCACAGGCCGCCGAGCAGCACGAGGGTGCGTAGCGTGGAGATCTTCATGATGCGCGCCCTCATTCCCAGGCGACCGGCCGCCGCGTCACCGGATGCAGATAATGGAACGGCGGCACATAGAAAGCCGGATAAGGCTGGTATTGCTCGCTGGGCGGACGGTCCGGCGGCAGCTCCTCGAGCGGGCCCGGCATGGGCAGCGGCTTGCGGTGCCATCCCTCGTCATACGAGCCGATGACGGTGGCGTACCAATGCACCTTACTGAACTTCCACACGCCGTCCTCCTTGACGTACTCGTTCTCGTACGGCCCTTCGATCCAGCGGCCGTCCTCGCCATGCATGCCGGCCATCATGAGCACGCGCCAGCGACCCTTGGCCGTCTTGCCGTCGGGCGCCACATGCACCACGCCCTGCATCATCGGCGCCTCACGCAGCTCGCCCGGCTTGAGGCCCTCGCCCTCGCGGGTCAGGAACGCGCGGATACGCTCCTTGCCGACGTACACCCCCCGTCCGCCGATCTCGATCGACACCGTGGGATCGTTGGCGAACAGCTCGGCGAGCTCGTTGCCGAGACCGGCGCTCAGGTAGTAGCCATACGCCTGCTGCAGACGCTCGATGGCCTTGGCGTCCTCGAGCAGCGACACTTGCTTGCGCAACGAGGCAAGCTTCGCCTCGAGCACCGCCATGCGGCGCTCGTCGGGGATCACTCGATTGTCGGTGATGACGGGCGATGGCGCCGCGGAAACGCTCGCCCAGGTGCACAGCGCAGCCCAGCACGCGCCCGCGGCGATCAACCTGCTCATGATCGGCTTCATACACTCCCCCCGGCTGTACGAACGACCACGTTTAACCCATGGGGCGCGATCCCGCAACGCCGCGAGGCGTCTTTTTCACAAAAGTTATGCTGTGATGAACAGCGTGGCCGGATGCTCGAGGTGCTCCTTCACTGCCTGGATCATGGCTGCCGCGTCGTAGCCGTCGACGAAGCGGTGATCGAACGAGGAAGAAAGATTCATCATGCGACGGACGGCGATCGCGCCACCGTGCACCACCGGGCGCTCGAGCGCGCGGTTGACGCCCACGATCGCCACCTCCGGCGGATTGATCACCGGTGTGCTCGCGATACCGCCGAGCTTGCCGAGGCTCGTCACCGTGATGGTCGAGCCGCGCAGCGCATCGCGCGGCGCCGTACTGTCGCGCGCCGCCTGGGACACGCGCGCGATCTCGCGCGCCAGATCCCACAGCGAGCGCCGCTCGGCATGGCGCACCACGGGCACCTTCAGGCCATCGGGCGTCTGTGTCGCGATGCCGACGTGCACGACACGATGCCGCACCAGCACGTTGCGCTCGGCGTCGTACCAGGCATTGCATTGAGGAAAGTCCTGCAGCACGCGCACCAGCGCGCAGACGATGAACGGCAGGTAC
>QGUO01000271.1 GCA_003242495.1 Pseudomonadota bacterium
CGCCGTGCTGGTGGGGTTCCCCGGGAGGCTCCGCGCGGTCCCCGAGCTACGGGGTGATGCCCACAGCCCGCGGTACGGACGGGACGCAGGCGTCGCCGAAGGCTCGATCCGACTGAGCGGGCGACGTCCACACGCGGCCGCCCCGCGCGTCACGCCGCATCGGCGGCTGCGCTGCGGAGGCACGGGCGCCGCACCCGTCCAGTGCACGCGGGGGGAATGCGTCAGAAGGAGCCGCCGGTGACGGTCAGGGGTAAGCAGAAACGAGAACGCCCCGGGTAACCGGGGCGTTCAAGGGCAAACTGGTGCCGGAGAAGAGATTCGAACTCCCGACCTTCGCATTACGAATGCGCTGCTCTACCAGCTGAGCTACTCCGGCGAGGGGGCGCAAGTATAAAGGGGCGATTCTCTACTCGCCACTCCCTGCGCTGGAACGCTTGCGACGAATGCGAATCACCACCTCCACGGCGGCCGCCTCGGTGCCCTCCGGCAGCTGCGGGAACCGACTGAATGCGATCTCGTCCGGCGCGATGTCGACCAGCTCGCCGGTCTCGATATCGTGGAAATGGTGATGCGGCACCCGGGTGGAGTCATACACCGAGCGCTCGGAATCGAGATGGATCTGGCGCACCAGCCCGTGCTGCGCCAGCGCCTTGAGGGTGTTGTACACCGTCGCCTTGGAGACCCGCGAGCCCCTGCGGCGCAGCTCATCCAGGATCTGCTCGGCCGTCATGTGCGCCGGGGCGGACATGAGTACCGAGGCGACGCGCAGGCGCTGCGCGGTGGGCTTCAGCCCCCGGCTGTCGAGCTCTCGCGCGATGGTCTCCAGGGACCGGGGCGTCTGGGAAAATTCCACGGGGAATTCCGGGCTCACAAGTCATCCACCGGCAATATATTTGACCCAAGCATACCCCGGGGCGCGCGCGGAGGCGAGATCCCCGCCATTTCCCGTCAATACCCCGAATCTGCCCGCCTGGGGGCGCAGGATCCCCGCTGGTCCGCGGCCCGCAGGCGCCGGCGCCCGGGGCCGCCCCGGGCGAGGCAGCCGGCTGAAGCGATGGGGAGCCCCGGCCGGCTGAATCGATGGGGGCCCTGGCCGGCGGAGTCGATGGGGAGCCCCCGCTGCAGCCGACGGAACCGCCTGGCCTCGCCGCGCGATGCCGCCGGCGGACCCTGCCCCCTCCCTCGCTGCTAACATCGCGCCCCAGATAGCCGAGAGTGCCCATGAATTTCGCAGCCGCTTCCCCGACCCCTGACCTGCGCGCCGTCGCCCCGCGCTGCGCCACCGCCTTGCCGCCTGCCACGCAGGTCCGTGCGCGGCCGGCGCCGATCAGCCTGCAGGCCGCCCACGCGGCCCACATCGCGCGCCGCGCGGCGCGTCCCTGAGGTTGCCCCGCATCGAGTCCCGGTGCGCACGCAAGTCCCATTCCGTCCCGCCGCGCGCGGCTTCACGGTGGCCGAGATCCTGGCGGCCCTGCTGGTGCTGGGCATGGCGCTGATCGGCATCGCCGCCCTGTACAGTCAATCGGCACACACCCCGCAGCAGGTCGATCCGCGCGCCCGCGCCGCCGAGCTGGCGCAAGCCATGGCCGAGCGCATCCGCGCCAACACCGCCGGCGAGGCCGGCTACGCCACGACCATCGGGATCGACTGTAACCCCGAGGCCCAGGCGGCCACCGCGGAAGCGACCGCCGTCCAGGAGACTGCGTGCTGGCAGGAGGAAATCGCGAAAACGTTGCCGAACGGCCAGGGCACGATCACGCGCGATCGCAGCACGATGCCGCCCAGTATCGTGATCGCAGTGAGCTGGTCGGCCCCCGGCAGCGGCGCCGCCTCTTATGTGACGCGGGTGACGCTGGCCGCACCGGCCGCCACCACGAGCACCTGACGGGCTCGCCGGCCGCGCGCCCGCTCAGGACTCGACGGCAACCGGGATGCGCAGCTCGCGCGGCAGGGTAAAGACGATCTTTTCGGGCTGACCGGCCAGCTCGACGGGGGCCGAGCCGCCCCACTCGCGCAGGCGCGCCACCACGCGCTCGACCAGGATCTCGGGGGCCGATGCGCCGGCGGTCACGCCCACGGCGCGTTTGCCTTCGAACCATGCGCGGTCGAGGTCTTCCGGTCCGTCCACCAGATACCCGGCGATGCCGCCCTTCTCCGCGATCTCGCGCAGGCGGTTGGAATTCGAGCTGGAGGGCGAGCCGACCACCAGGACGACGTCGCAGCGCTCGACCAGGCGCTTCACCGCATCCTGACGGTTCTGGGTGGCGTAGCAGATGTCCTCCTTGCGCGGGCTGAGCATCTGCGGGAAACGGGCCCGCAACGCGTCGACCACCCGCTGGGTGTCATCGACCGACAGCGTGGTCTGGGTTACGAAGGCGAGCCGCGTCGGATCACGCACCTCGAGCCGCTCGACATCCTCCGGCGTCTCGACCAGCAGGATGCGCCCGCCGTATGAGGGGTCGAACTGCCCCATGGTGCCCTCGACTTCCGGATGCCCGGCGTGGCCGATGAGCACGACGTCGCATCCCTCGCGCGCGTAACGCGTCACTTCCATGTGCACCTTGGTCACCAGCGGACAGGTGGCGTCGAAGACTTTCAGGCCGCGCTCGCGTGCCTCGTTCTGCACCGCGCGCGAGACCCCGTGCGCGCTGAAGATCACGGTCGCACCGTCGGGAACCTCGCTCAACTCCTCCACGAACACCGCACCGAGCTTGCGCAGGCGATCGACCACGTAGCGGTTGTGCACCACTTCGTGACGCACGTAGATGGGCGCGCCGAACAGGTCGATGGCGCGCTCGACGATGTCGATCGCACGATCGACGCCGGCACAGAAGCCGCGTGGGTTGGCGAGATAAATGTCCATGGTGCGCAGTGTACCGCAGGCAGGGGCGCGCTGCCGGCCAGGCAGGCGCCTAGGACTGGTTCTGCTGCGGCTTCTTCCCACCCTCGCGGAACGCGTCGATCAGCAGGCACACCGCGCCGATGGTGATGGCCGAATCCGCCACGTTGAACGCCGGGAAGTACCGACCGTTCCAGTGGAAATGTATGAAATCGACCACATACCCGAACCACACCCGGTCGATCACATTGCCGAGCGCGCCGCCGAGCACCAGCGACAGCCCGAGCGCCAGCACGGTCTGCTCAGGCGTGCGGATGCGGCGCAGCCAGATCATGAGCATCACGCTCACGCCGAGGGCCAGCGCGATGAAGAACCAGCGCTGCCAGCCGCCCGCATCGTGCAGGATGCTGAACGCCGCGCCGCGATTCTGCAGGTGCGTGATGTCGAGGAACGGCAGCAGCACGATGCGGTCGTAGAGCTGCACCGTCCCGGCCACCAGCACCTTGGTGGCCTGATCGAGCAGGATGACGAACACCGACAACCACAGCCAATTGCTGGCCCCGCGGGTGGGCGTGAACCAGACCTTGGTCGCGTCTGCGCCGTTGCGATCGTTCGTGCCTTGCATCACGCATACCGGCGCTGTTCGCCGGGCCCTTCGATGTTCGAGACACAGCGTGCGCAGAGCTGCGGATGCGCCGAGCTCGAGCCGACGTCGGGGCGTCGGTGCCAGCAGCGCACGCACTTGGCATGGGCGCTGGGGCGGACCACGATCCAGGCGAGGTTGTCGTCACCCGGCTCGGCGGGCACCGCATCGGCGGGACGCTGCTCGGCCGGCAGCACACGCGTCC
Organism: Pseudomonadota bacterium; assembly: GCA_003242495.1. Classification (GTDB taxonomy): domain Bacteria; phylum Pseudomonadota; class Gammaproteobacteria; order Steroidobacterales; family Steroidobacteraceae; genus Steroidobacter. The sequence continues at coordinate 3,688 of QGUO01000271.1, forward strand.
CGGACGTGATGAACACGAAGCGCAGCTCCTCGCCGAACGGCTCGACGGTCTCGAGCAGGGCGGGCGCGCAGTACACGTCCACCTCGGCGTCGAGCGGCGCACCGATCTGGTCGCTGTTGCGCAGCTTCTCCAGCTCGCGCAGCACCGCACTGCGCAGCTCGAGCACGGCGTCCCAGTCGATCTCCGGCCGCGCGGCAGCGCCCTGCGGCAGGTCGATCCAGCGATCCAGGAATACCGATTCCTCGCGCGCCGCGCCGTCGTGCGGCTTCGGCAGATAGCGCCAGATCTCCTCGGCCGTGAACGACAGGATGGGCGCCAGCCAGCGCACCATCGCCTCGACCATCCAGTACATCACGGTCTGCGCCGAACGGCGCGCGTGACCGGTGGCGGGCGTGGTGTACATGCGGTCCTTGACCACGTCTAGATAAAAGCCGCCCAGGTCCACGCTGCAGAAGTTGTGCACCTTCTGGTAGATCAGGTGGAACTGATACTTGCGGTACGCCTCGATGACGTCCTGCTGCAGCTGCTGCGCGCGCCAGAGGATCCAGCGATCGAGCGCCACCAGCTCATCGAGCGCCAGGAGGTCCTTCTCGGGATCGAAGTTCGCCAGATTGCCGAGCAGGAAACGTGCAGTGTTGCGAATACGCCGATACGACTCCGAGACCCGCTTGAGGATCTCGTCCGAGAGGCTCATTTCGTTGGCGTAGTCGGTGGCGGCGATCCATAGCCGCAGCACGTCCGCGCCGAGCGTGCCCACCACCTTCTGCGGCACGATGACATTGCCGAGCGACTTGGACATCTTGCGGCCCTTGTCGTCGATGGTGAAACCATGCGTGAGGACGGCGCGATACGGCGCCCGGCCGTGCAGCGCGACCGAGGTGAGCAGCGAGCTGTGGAACCAGCCACGGTGCTGGTCGGAGCCCTCCAGGTACAGGTCGGCGGGCGCGGTGATCTCCGGGCGGATCTGCGACACACAATGGTGCATGACCCCCGAGTCGAACCACACGTCCATGGTGTCGGTGACCTTCTCGTAATCGGCGGCCTCCTCACCGAGCAGCTCGGCGGGATCGAGCTCCGACCACGCATCGATGCCGTCGACGGCCACCCGGTCGGCGACCGCTTCGAGCAGCTCCGCCGAGCGCGGATGCAGCTCGCCCGTCACCCGATGGGTGAACAGCGCGATCGGCACGCCCCAGGTGCGCTGGCGCGAGATGCACCAGTCGGGCCGCTCGGCGATCATGTTGCCGATACGGCTTTCGCCCCACTCAGGCATCCAGCTCACCTTGCCGATCTCGCGCAGGGCAGCCTCGCGCAGGCCCGCACGCTCCATGCTGATGAACCACTGCGCCGTGGCGCGGAAGATCACCGGGCTCTTGTGACGCCAGCAGTGCGGATAGCTGTGCGAGAGCGCCTCCTCCTTGAGCAGCCGCCCGCGCTCGGCGAGCACGGCCACGATGCGCTTGTTGGCATCGAAGATTTTCTCGCCGGCGAACAAGGGGGTGTCCGGCAGGAAGCGTCCGTCCGGACCGACGGGATTGTCCACCGGCAGCTTGTAGCGCAGGCCGACGGCATAGTCCTCCTGGCCGTGGCCGGGCGCGGTGTGCACGGCGCCGGTGCCGGCGTCGAGCGTCACGTGCTCGCCGAGCACCACCGGCACCACGCGCTCATAGAAGGGGTGCTCGAGCTCGAGGCCCTCGAGTGCGCGGCCGTCCGCTTCGGCCAGGGTCTGCGACTGCGTGATCCCCGCCCGCGCGAGCACCTGCTCGGCGAGC
>QGUO01000272.1 GCA_003242495.1 Pseudomonadota bacterium
TGGCCGTGCCGGAATTGCCGAGGTCGAGCGCATGGCGGGCCTTGCGCAGCCCGCGCAGCCCGGCGCCATGCACCCGCACCGACTGGGGGCCGGTCTGCTCGATGCGCACCCCGAGGGCGCGCATCGCTTTCATGGTGGCGAGACAATCCTCGCTTTCGAGGAAGCCGGACACCTCGGTGATCCCGTCGGCGATGCTGCCGAGCAGCAAGGCACGGTGCGAGATGGACTTGTCGCCGGGAACGCGGATGTGGCCGCCGATGCGGCGGGTGGGTTGAACGAGATAACGGGGCATCGGGTCTATTTGAGCACGTCTATCGGGGCACGTCTGTCGGGGCTGCGTCGATCGGGATGCGTCTATCCGGCAAGCGCCTGCTGCAAGGCCTCCAGCATACGCTCATTCTGGGTCGTCGTTCCCACGGTTATGCGTAGGTGATTGGGCATACCGTACCCGCCGAGCGGTCGCACGATCACACCGTGGCGCAGCATGGCCTCGTACACCGCGCCGGCCGGTCGGCCGCAATCGACCAGGACGAAGTTCGCGACCGAAGGAAAATGGCGAACGCCGAGGCGGTCGAAGCCCTGCGCCAGCTGCACCAGGCCGGCGCGGTTGGCGGCCACCGAGCGCTCGAGATGCGCGGGATCCTCGAGCGCCGCGATGGCGGCTGCCTGGGCCAGCGAATTCACGTTGAACGGCTGGCGCACGCGGTTCAGCAGATCCGCCACCTGCGGATGGGAGATCGCGTAGCCGACGCGCAGCCCCGCCAGGCCGAACGCCTTGGAGAAGGTGCGCGTGACCACCAGATTCGGATAGCGCGCCAGCCAATCCGCCGCGTCCGGATAGCGCGCATCCTCGACGTATTCGAAATACGCCTGATCGACGACCACGATGGTGTGCGCCGGCAGGCTGGCGATGAAAGCTTCCAGGGCTCCGGCTTCGATCCAGGTGCCGGTGGGGTTGTTGGGGTTGCCGATGTAGACCAGGCGCGTGCGCTCGTTGACCAGCCGGGCCATGGCCTCGACGTCGTGACCGAAGGCCATGGGATGATCGGTGGGGAACGCAGGCGCGATCCGCACGGTCGCGCCGGTCGCGCGCGCCGCGATGGCATAGATGGCAAAGGCGTACTCCGAGCAGACCGCCTCGGATTGCGGCGTCAGGAAGGCCTCCGCCAGCAGCACCAGGACATCGTTCGAGCCGTTGCCCAGCGTGATCCACTCCCCGGGCACCCCGTGGCGTTTCGCCAGCGCGGCCCGCAGCCCGAAGCCGCTGCCGTCGGGATACAGCCAGATGTCGCCGGCCGCCGCGGCCAGCGCCGCCAGCGCCTTGGGGCTCGGGCCGAGCGGATTCTCGTTGGACGCGAGCTTGATGCTGTCGCGCACCCCGTACTCGCGCTCGAGCTCCTCGATGGGCTTGCCGGGCACGTAGGGTGCGAGCTCGCGCACGGCGGGCGCGGCGATGTTCTTGGCGTCGAAGTCCATCACTTACCTGGGCGTTGAATGAAACGAGCCGGCGCCGCGCGCCTCATACGACGACGGCGCAGGGGTACGAGCCGAGCACACGAAACAGCGAGGCCTGCTCCTGCAATTCGGCGAGCGCCTCCTTGAGCGGCGCGGTGTTGGCATGTCCCTCGACGTCGATGAAGAACACATAGTCCCACTTGCGCCGGCGCGAGGGGCGCGACTCGATGCGCGTCATGCTGATGCCATGGCGCGCCAGGGGCTCGAGCAGGCGATGCAGGGCGCCCGGCGAGCGGGTATCGCCCCCGGAGAGCAACAGCGTGGTCTTGTCCTGCCCGCTCGGCTCGAACAGCTTGCGGCCCACGACCAGGAACCGCGTCGTGTTGTCGGGACGGTCCTCGATCTGCGGCTCGATGATCTGCAGACCGTACACCTCGGCCGCCGTCTGTCCGGCGATCGCCGCCGTCCCCTCCTCGTCGCGCGCGCGGCGCGCAGCCTCGGCATTGCTGCTGACCGCCAGGCGCTCGATGCCGGGCAGATGCTCATCGAGCCAATGCCGGCATTGCGCGAGCGACTGCTGATGCGAGCAGACACGGCGAATGTCCTCGAGGCTCAGCATGCGACCCATCAAGTGCTGGTGGATGCGCAACTCCACCTCGCCGCAGATCTTCAGCGGCGAGGACAGGAACATGTCGAGCGTGTTGTTGACCGTCCCTTCGGTCGAGTTCTCCACGGGAACCACGCCGAAGTCCGCATGCCCGGCCTGCACTTCGAGGAACACCTCGTCGATGGCGGCAAGCGGCAGCGCCCTGACGGAATGCCCGAAGTGCTTGAGCACGGCCTGCTGCGAGAACGTGCCTTCCGGGCCGAGGAAGGCCACCTTGAGCGGCTCCTCCTGCGCCAGGCACGCCGACATGATCTCGCGAAACAGGCGCGCGATCTCCGCATTACTGAGCGGCCCGCGGTTGCGCTCGATCGCCTTGCGCAGCACCTGCGCCTCGCGCTCGGGACGATAGAAATCGGCGGTGTGCATGCCCTGCGCCGCCTTCGAGGCCCCCACTTCGCGGGCGACACGCGCGCGCTCGTTGAGCAACTCGTGGATGCGCTCGTCGATGGCATCGATGCGCGCGCGCAGCGCGCTGATCGGCTGCGCTGCGGCCGTGGCCTCCTCCTGTGCGGAGGCGGGGTCCGCCTGGACCACGCGGGCGGCCGCGCCGCGCTTGGCCCGGACGGACGTCGCGGCTTTCTTGCTGGCTTTTTTCCGGGTGTTTTTCTGGGCTTTCTGGGACATGGACTCGTTCACAGCGCACGCACGGCCAGCACGCCGGCGATGCCGCGCAGCCGCGCCACGATGCCCGGCGGAATCGCGCCGTCCACATCGAGCAGGGTGTACGCCAGCTCACCGCGCGACTTGTTGAGCAGGTCGGCGATGTTGAGGTTCTCGGCGGCGAGCGCCGTGGAGATCTGGCCGATGATGTTGGGCACGTTCTCGTTGGCGATGGCCAGGCGCGTGGCGCCGGCGGTTCGCGGCAGCACGGCCTCGGGAAAGTTCACCGAGTTGCGGATATTGCCGTGTTCCAGGAAATCGCGCAGCGTGTCCACCACCATCACGGCGCAATTCTCCTCGGCCTCGCGCGTCGAGGCACCGAGATGCGGCAGCGCGACCACGCGCGGATGATTCTTCAGGCGCACAGTGGGGAAATCGCAGACGTAGGCGCTGACGCGCCCGGCGTCGAGCGCGTCCAGCACGGCCTGCTCGTCGACGATGGCGGCGCGCGCGAAATTGAGGATCACCCCGCCCGGCTTGAGCACCCCCAACCGCTTCGCATCGACCAGGTGCCGCGTCGCCTCGGTGAGCGGCGCATGCACCGTCACCATGTCACTGCGCGCGAACAGATCGTCGAGCGACAGCGCCTGCTCCACGCCGGCGGAAAGCTGCCAGGCGCGCTGCACCGTGATTTGCGGATCGAAACCGAGCACTTGCATGCCCAGGTCGAGCGCGGTATTGGCCACCTGCACGCCGACGGCGCCGAGGCCGACCACGCCGAGCGTGCGCCCCGGCAGCTCGTAGCCGACGAACTGCTTCTTGCCTTGCTCCACCGCCGTCGCGAGCGTCTCATCGTCACCCTCGAGGTGGCGCACGTAGTCCCAGGCATGACAGATGTTGCGCGCCGCGACCAGCATGCCGGCGATCACCAACTCTTTGACCGCATTGGCATTGGCTCCCGGGGCATTGAACACGGGAATGCCGCGCTTCGAGAGCTTGGCCACGGGGATGTTGTTGGTGCCTGCCCCGGCGCGCGCGACGGCCTTCACGCTCTCGGGCAGCTCCATCGCATGCATGTCGGCCGAGCGCACCAGCACGGCGTCCGGCTGACCGAATTCCGAGGCCACCTCGTACCGGTCGCGCGGCAGGCGCTCGAGACCCCGCAGCGAGATGTTGTTGAGCGTGAGGACCTTGAACGTCATGGTGCTAGCCGTGCTTGCGCTCGAATTCCTTCATGAACGCGACCAGCGCCTGGACGCCCTCGAGCGGCATGGCGTTGTAGAGACTGGCGCGCATGCCGCCCACCGAGCGATGGCCTTCGAGGGTCACCAGGCCCGCGGCGCGCGCCTCCTCGCAGAACTGCTTGTCGAGCTCGGGCTTGGCCAGGGTGAACGGCACGTTCATCCAGGAGCGATGCGCCGGATCGACCGGGTTCGAGTAGAACCCGGACGCGTCGATCGCCTCGTACAGGAGCTGCGCCTTGGCGCGATTGCGCTCGGCCATCGCCGCCAGGCCTCCCTGGCGCTTCAGCCACTGGAACACCAGCCCGGCAACGTACCAGGCGAACGTCGGCGGCGTATTGAGCATGGAGCCATCCTTCGCCATCGCCGCATAGTCCAGCACCGTGGGCGTCTCGGGGCGTGCGCGGCCGAGCAGATCCTCACGAACGATCACCAGCGTCAGCCCCGCCGGGCCGATGTTCTTCTGCGCACCGGCATAGATCAGGCCGAACTTGCTCACGTCCAAGGGACGCGACAGGATCGTCGAGGACATGTCGGCGACCAGCGGCGCGGCCACCTCTGGCACGAAATGAAACTCCACGCCCCCGATGGTCTCGTTGGGCGTGTAATGCAGATAGGCGGCATCCGCCGAGCATTGCCAGGTCTCGGTCGGCGGGATGGTGGTGTACGGTGCGCCGGCGTCCGCCGCCACGTGCACGCGCGCGTAGCGCCGCGCCTCGGCAATGGCCTTCTTCGACCATGCGCCGGTGTTCACGTAGTCGACTGTGGCGCCCGGCGCGGCCAGATTGAGCGGCACGGCGGCGAACTGCCCGGTCGCGCCGCCTTGCAGGAACAGCACCTTGTAGTGAGCGGGGATGTCGAGCAGCTCGCGCAGATCCGCCTCGGCCGCCTCCGCGATCGAGACGAAGCGCTTGCCGCGATGGCTCATTTCCATCACCGACATGCCGGCGCCGCGCCAGTCGACGAGCTCCTCGCGGACTTGTTGGAGCACTTCCTCGGGGAGAACCGCCGGGCCGGCACTGAAATTGAAAACGCGCATGTTGCAGAGACGCCGTTGAAAGCTGGTGACAATCGGCGACGACCGGCACCCGGCGCTTGCAACGCGCCGCGGCCATCCGACCGTGCCGACTCCGATCGACCCCCAGGGTCCCCCCCGGGGGGGGGATGCCTCGACCCTGGGCAGATGACTGGAGATTCTAAATGCAAACGCCCGCGCGGTCCTGACCGCCGCCCCGGCGACATCGCCGGTGCGCGAGGCCCCGCCCGCACGGCGGGTGCGCGGATGTCCCTGAATCGTTCCGGATGATCGTTCCGGACCGTCCTGGATCGCCCCGCGACGCGACCCTGAGCCACCCAGCCGGACCGCCGCGTCCGGCGCAGGCTCGCCCCCCTCCGAGAGGGCCCGGACGCCCCGTCGGCGCGTCGCCGGGCATCCACCGCCCTGCGCCCGCCATCCGAGCCGCCCCCCCCCCCTGCGGT
>QGUO01000273.1 GCA_003242495.1 Pseudomonadota bacterium
GGTATAAGGGACGGCTCCTGCGCGACGCGCAAGGCCGGTTCACCAGCCGTGCGATCGCCGGCCCGCTCGCCGCCGGCGGGTGCCTGCTCCGCCGGCACGGGCGCGCTGCCCGGTGGACGTGTCAAGTCGATGGTGAACGTCTTCATGCCCGGTTCGCTGGCGACCTCGGTGATCGCCTGTTCACGCTGCGCGCGCGGCGGTCCGGACAGCAGCTCGGGGATGAGTATGACGGCGGCGGCCAAGAGCACGGCCGCGCCGATCAGTCGTTCTTTGAGTTGCCGCTCCACGGGCCGGAGTATAGAAGATTTCGCCTGGCCGCCGGCGTCGCGTGCCACCGCGCGCGGCTCAGCGCACACTGCCGGGCGCGCGGCCGTCGTCGAACGCCTCGAGCGCCGCGGCGATGGTCAGGAATGAGCCGAAGACGACGATGCGATCGCCCGCCCGGGCGAGTTGCGCCGCGGCGGCGCACGCCGTCGCGACGTCCGCGTACGTCCCGGCCACCTCGCCGCCGGCCCCGCGGATGCGTTCGGCCAGCGTGGCCGGATCCAGCGCCCGCGGCCCCTCCAGCCCCGCAATCACCCAAAGATCGAAGCGGGTGTGCACCTCGGCGAGAATGCCCGCGACATCCTTGTCTCCGAGGATGCCGCACACCGCCAGCGTGCGCCCCGCGCACGGCCGCTCGGCCAGTTGCGCGGCCAGCGTGCGGGCGGCGGCAGGATTGTGCGCGACGTCGAGGATCCACTCGACACCGTCGATCGTCTCCACCTGGAATCGCCCCGTGACCCGCACCCCGGCGAGGCCGCGCTCGATGGCCTGGCGCTCGACCGGCAGGCGTTCGTGCAGATACTCGACGACCGCGAGCACGCCGGCGGCATTGTCGAACTGCACCGCCCCGGCGAGCGCCGGCGGCGGCAAGTCCGGCCACGTTCGCTCGCGACCGCGCCAGGACCAGCTCACTGGGCCGCCAGGCGTGTGCCTGTGCCCGGGCTGGTAATCGAACTCCACGCCCAGACGGCGCAGGTCACTGCCGATCTCGCGCGCGTACTGCGCCACCGAGGATGGCATGTCGCGGCCCGCCACGATTGCCCCTCGCCCCGGACGAAACACGCCCGCCTTCTCCCGGCCGATGGCCGCCACGTCCGTGCCCAGCCACTCGCAATGATCGAGCGCCACGGAGGTGATCAGCGCCGCATCGGCATCGACGATGTTGACCGCGTCGAGCCGCCCGCCCATGCCGACTTCCAGCACGATGGCATCGAGAGCGGCGTCCTCGAACGCCAGCAAGGCGGCCAGGGTGCTGAATTCGAAGAAGGTGAGCGTATCGCTGCCGCGCGCCGCGTCGATGCGCTGGAACGCATTCAGCAGCGTCGCGTCCGCGACCTCCTGGCCGGCGAGCACGATGCGCTCGTTGTAGCGTCGCAGATGTGGCGACGTGAACGTGCCGCAGCGATATCCCGCCTCGCTCCAGATGCGCGCCAGCAGCGCCACAGCGGAGCCCTTGCCGTTGGTGCCGCCCACGATCACGATCGGGCAGGCCGGCCGTCGCCAGCCGAGCCGCTCGAGCGTGCGACGCACCCGATCGAGTCCGAGGTCGATGGTGCGCGGATGCAGCTGCTCCTGCCAGGAGAGCCACTCGGAAAGTCGTTGAAAGCGCATGCGCGCCGCGTTTACTGCCGCGTTGAGGGTGGGGGTGGCAAATGCATCAGGAGGGCGAGCAGGCCGGCGATGCGATCACGCATGTCGCGCCGGTCGACGATCATGTCGAGTGCGCCGTGCTCGAGCAGGAACTCGCTGCGCTGGAAGCCCTCCGGCAGGGTCTCGCGCACCGTCTGCTGAATGACGCGCGCGCCGGCGAAGCCGATGAGCGCCTTGGGCTCGCCGATGTTGATGTCGCCCAACATGCCGAGGCTCGCGGACACGCCGCCGGTGGTCGGATCGGTGAGCACCGAGATGTACGGCAGACGCGCCGCCGACAGCCGTGCGAGCGCCGCGCTGGTCTTGGCCATCTGCAACAGCGACAGCAACGCCTCCTGCATGCGCGCCCCGCCGCTCGCGGCGAAGCACACCAGGGGCTTGCGATGCTCGAGGCAATGCTCGACGGCGCGCACGAAGCGCTCGCCCACCGCCGAGCCCATCGAGCCGGCCATGAACGCGAACTCGAACGCGCAGGCGACCACGGGAATGCCATGCAGGGTGCCGCTCATCACGATGAGCGCGTCGGTCTCGCCGGTCGCCTTCTGCGCCTGTTGCAGGCGGTCGCGGTATTTTTTGCTATCGCGGAACTTGAGCGGATCTTCCGGCTCGACGCCGGCCGCGAGCTCTTCGACGCCTTCGGGGTCGAGGAAGTGCTCCAGGCGCTTGCGCGCGTTGATGCGCATGTGATGCCCGCACTTCGGGCAGACGTGCAGATTGCGCTCCAGCTCCGCCCGATACAGCACGGCGTCGCAGGCGGCGCATTTCATCCACAGGCCTTCGGGCACCGAGCGCGTACGCCGCTCGGTTTTGATCCGCGAAGGCATGATTTTCTCGAACCAGGTCATTCAATCTCTCTCGCCCCACTCGCCTGTCGTGGGGAGGTGGCATCTATACGCGCTCCGACTGCGGCCGGCAAGCCGGTTTCGCTGGGCAGGCCGAGCGCCGGGGCATAGCGGATGCCCGCAAGGTACAGCCCGCCCGGCGGGGCGGTGACGCCCCCTTGGCGCCGGTCGCGCGCCGCCAGGACCTCGCGCGGCCAGTCCACCGGACGCTCGCCGGTGCCGACGGCAATGAGCACGCCGGCGATGTTGCGCACCATGTGGTGCAGGAAGGCGTTGGCCATGACGCGGATCTCGAGGTACTCGCCGTGGCGCGTCACCTCGATCTCGTAAATCCGCCGCATGGGGGTGCGCGACTGACACTCGGCGGCGCGGAACGACGAGAAATCGTGCTCGCCCACCAGGTGCATGGCGCCTGCCTGCATGCGCTCGTGGTCGAGGGGCGCGTGGATCCAGCATACACGGTTGTGATCGAGCGCCGGCCGGACCGTGCGGTTCAGGATCAGGTACCGGTAGGTCCGGGCGAGCGCACTGTAACGCGCATGGAAGGCCTCCGGCACCTCCCGCGCCCACAGCACGCTCACTGCGGGCGGCAGGTGGGTGGTGGTGCCGAGCACCCAGCCGCGCGCGCTGCGCACCGAGGTCGTGTCGAAATGCACGACCTGCATGGCGGCATGCACGCCGGCATCCGTGCGGCCCGCCGCCACGACTTCGACGGGATGGTCGGCCACGCGCGCCACGGCCGCCTCGACGACCGACTGCACGCCCTGGGCATGCGCCTGGGCCTGCCAGCCCGCGAAAGCGCTGCCGTCGTATTCGAGGCCGAGTGCGATACGCATTGATGGTCGATGGGTCGCGGATCTTCAATGGATAACGGGCAGCGCCCACCCGGGGTCACGGACCGCCCGGGCCCGCGGCCGCTCGGGGAACGCCGCCGGCCCGGGCAGCGGGAACGACCGTCCCACACCCGAACCGCTCGAGTGCAGTATAAGGAGGCGCTGCGCCGCCGCGGCCCGGCCGGCGCCGGGCCCTCGGGCTCAGCGGATCGACTCCAGGAGCCGCGTGGCTTCCTGCTTCTGGTCGGCGTTGCCTTCGTTCAGCACCTCGTCGAGGATGCTGCGAGCCCCGTCCGGATCGCCCATGTCCATGTAGGCACGCGCCAGGTCGAGCTTGGTGCCGACCTCGCTCATGGTCACCGGCTCGAGCTCGGAGAGATCCATATCCATATCCATATCCGTCATCGGCGCCTGCTGGATGCGGGTCGGCTCGTAGCCCTCACCTTCCAGCGGCTCGCCGACATCGAGGTCCAGTCCGTTGCCCGAGCCGGCGGGCACGTCCTCGGCGAGCGACGCCTGCGCCGGCTGGTCCGCGCCTCGAGCGGTGTCCTCGACGAAGGTCTGCGTCTCGCTTGCGCTCTCTGCCGCGGCCTGCTCCTCGCGCGGTGCGCGCATGCTCGCGGTGGAGTCGATGTCCGGGCGCACGTGCTCGACCGTATCGCCGGGCGCGATCTCATCGAGATAGATCGTGCCGGTGCTCTCCGCGTCGAGCTTGCCGACCTGCGGCGACTCCATGGTGCGGTCGAAGCTGCCGATGGACGGCGCCAACTGCGTCAGGTCGTCGTCGAGACTGGCGAGGGACGGCGCGAGCTGCGTCATTTCGTCGTCACGCAGCGTGGCCTCGCCTTCTTCGGAGCCCTTGAGGGAGGAGGTGTCCTCCAGCGTCCCGGTGGCTTCGAGGGCGTTGACGTCCAGCCCCAGGTCGTCGAGCGACAGTTCCGCGGTCTGCTCGGTCGACACGGGCTTGCCGCTGGCGAATGCATCGCCGACCTTCTCGCGCACGGTCTGCGAGGTCCGGTCGATCGCCGGTGTCTCGATGGTCGGCGTCTCCTGGGTACGCGCCAGGGGATCGCTCTCGAGGCCGTCCGCGCCGCGGCTCGGCTCATCGAGCAGGAAATCCAGAGAGGAGTCCTCGGCCTTGACCGCCTGGTGCTCGCCGGTACCGAACTCCAGGTCGAGGCCGGCGGGCTGGTCTCCCGGCGGCGCGGCGTACAAGTCCACATCGATGCGGTTCTCGCCGCCCTCGAGATTGACGTCGACCTCCCCGGACGCCGAAGCGGACTCGCCGATGAACAGCGCGTCGTCGGGGGCGATCTGCTTGCCCATGATGACGACCTTGTCCCACTCCTCGGCCGGCGCCTGGTCGCGGGTGGCCGCGAGGTCGCGCGCCGTTTCGAGGAACAGCTCGCGATTGCCCCAGACGAAGTAGATCTCGAGCAGCTTCGTCTTCAGCTCGCGGCGCTGCGGCTCGCGCTCGATCGCGATCTTCACCAGGTCGGCCGCCTGGTCATAGAGGCCATAGGCCATATGGAAATCGGCCTCGGCCAGCGGGTCCTGTTGGTCGAGGCGGATCGCGGTCTCGCTGCTCAGCGTGTCCTCGGCCGGATCGTCGCTGGTCTGTCGCGGCGTGCCCGCATCGAAATCGAGCGGCGACTCGTCACGCGTGGCGGTCTCCGCCGGCGTGTCGGCGGCCTGCTGTGCCGCAGCGACGGCCGGATGCGGTGCGTCGAAGTCCTCGACCTCGGGCACCGACTCCATGGCGAAGTCCTCGACGGCGGCCCGCCCGCCGCTCGCCTCGGCCGCGGCCCGACGCACGGTCGGCTCGTACTGCGGCTCCGCCAGGGAATCCAGCGAAGCGAGATCGGCCTCCTCGCGACGTCGTTTGAGGACTGCCGCGATCAGTCCGAACAGCAGCACCAGGCCGCCGATGACGAACACCCACCAGAACTGGCCGATGCGGTCGAGCAGCGACGGCTCGGGCTCGGCCGGCGCGGCAGCCGGCTGCGCCGGGCGGCGCGGCGCCGGCCCGGCCCGCGGCGCCGGGGCGGCCCGCCGCCCCCCGCCC
>QGUO01000274.1 GCA_003242495.1 Pseudomonadota bacterium
GCGTGGGACAGTACGACTACAGCCCGGCCGTTGAGCCCGGGGTGGGCCTGTACGTGGATGACGTCTACTTCGCGACACTGACCGGGTCGTTGCTCGATCTGCTGGATCTCGATCGCCTGGAAATTCAGCGCGGACCGCAGGGCACGCTGTCGGGGCGCAACTCGATCGGGGGCGCCATCAAGCTGTATTCGCAGAAGCCGACCGGATCGAACAGTGGCAGCGTGCATGTGGCCTATGGCAGCCGCGAGCGGCTCGATATGCGGGGTAGCTACGACTTCAATATCACGACCAATCTCGATGCCCGCATCGCGGCCGTTTCCAAGCGTCAGGACGGTTATGTGGACAACATCGATTTCGGCTGCGCCCATCCGCCCGGCTCGCCACTCAATCCAGACACCGGAGGCGTGATGCCAACCGTGCCGGCCGGCGGAGACTGCCTGCTCAAGCGTGATGGCAATGTCGATTATCAGGCGGCACGCATGCAGCTTCGCTACCGGCCCAGTGGCGCCGTGGATCTGCTCATCACCGGCGACTACACCAGTGACGATCGCAATCCGCCGGCGACGATACTGACCTACGCCGACAATCCGAATACCGGGGCGGTGCGGGGCGAGGCGTTCAACGTTCCCTTCGACGAGCGCTTTCTGTGCGGTCGGTACTGCAGCTATGCGGCTGGCCTCGCGCCCGCCGATCCGGACAATGGTATTCCCTTCGGCGCGACACGGGTGCTCAACTCCCAGTACGAGGGCTGGGGTCTTTCGGCGCATGCGACCATCGATATCGGCGACCGCCTGCAGCTCACCTCGATCAGCGCCTACCGGGAGTATGATCTGGTATTCGCCTATGACGGTGATATGTCGCCGCTGCCGCTCAACAACGGCTACACCGACCTGAAGTTCGACTTCTTCAGCCAGGAGCTGCGTCTGAGCGGCTCCTCGATCACGGACACGGTGCATTACACGATCGGGGGATATTACAGCGACCAGGAATCGGTGTTCGCGAACGTGCAGGACATCCGCTACTCCGGCCTGCAATTCGCCAGCCTCGGAGACCGGGTGCCCGCCAAGACCGCTGCCGGCTTCGCGCATGTCGCGTGGAACGTGGCAGGTGGGCTCACTCTCAATGGCGGTCTGCGCTACACGAAGGAGGAGAAGGATTATCACTTCTCGCGGCGCTTCGCAGACGGCTCGCCGGGGCAACCTCAGGTCGGAGGCTTGGATGGTGCGAGCGGCGCGTACAGCGAAAGTCGCTTCGATTATCGCGCCAACGTTCAGTATCAGTGGACCCAGGACGTGATGACCTACGTGCAGTACTCCACGGGGTTCAAGGGAGGAGGGATCAATCCGCGCCCGTTCTTCCCCTCGCAGGTGCAGCCGTTCGGGCCGGAATCGATCGATGCTTACGAAATCGGCATCAAGTCCGACTTTTTCGATCGCCGCATGCGCGTGAACGTCGCCGCATTCTTCAACGAGTATCAGGACATCCAGCTCGTGCTGCAGACCTGTCCACAATTCAATCCGCCGGATGTTCCTCCGACAGTAGTGCTGCCTTGCGCGATGACAGCCAACGCGGGCGATGGCGAGGTCAAGGGCATCGAGCTCGAGGCGACGCTACGCCCGATCGACGGACTGCTCCTCGAGGGTTCGCTCAGCCACACCGACTTCGAGTACACGTCGATCGCGCCTGCCGCGCTCGGCGGCGTGCTGCTCACCGACGTCGCACCCTACTTCAGCGACTGGAAGCTGAGCTTCGGAAGTCAGTACCGGTTCGATCTCGCCGGTGGCTCGACGCTGACGCCACGCATCGATGTGGCGTATCAATCCAGCTTCTACGTGACGACGACAGCGGCGCCGTACGGCTTCATTCCGAGCTATACGGTGGTGAATGCGCGCCTATTGTGGCGCGCCGCGGACGGGGATCTCGATGTCTCGGCGGAAGTCACCAACGTTCTGGACAGGTACTACTACGTGAACGCACTCGACACTTCCGGACGAGGGGGATATGCGACGGCCAATCCTGGCCGGCCACGCGAGTGGGCTTTGTCCATTACCAAGCGATTCTAGAGAGGGAGCTGCCGCGGACCACGCGGACTGCATCTCGTCAGCACCGAAGCTGCAGCCACCGTCGATGCGCGGCGTATCGGTTGCGCTGGCGAGATGCAGTGCTCACCACGATGTCAGAAAGCGGTTGCCGAGGACCGTGCATGAACGATGAGTTGACCGAGCTGAAAGATCAGGTGCGAGAGCTGAGTGCGGCACTCGCCACGTTGGAGCGGCGTATGCGCGTGGCGGAAGCGTACAGGCTCATATGCAACCTGCAGGCGGCGTATGGCTACTATGTGGACAAGGGACTTTGGGACAAGGCGGCGGACCTGTTTGCGCCGGACGGTTCGCTCGAGCTGGCCGGGCGCGGGGTGTACTGCGGACGGGAGCGGGTGAGGGAGTATCTCCATCATTTGCCGCGCTACGGTTACGGCGTGCTGTACAACCACATGCAGCTGCAGCCGGTCATTCACATCGACATCGACAACGGCACTGCGCAAGGGCGCTGGCGTTCGTTCATGCAGGTCGGCGCACTCGGCGCCGAGGCCAGGTGGGGGGAGGCGACCTACGAGAACGAGTACCGGCTCGTCGGCGAGCGGTGGCGGATCTCCAAGCTGCACGGCTACATGAACTTTTACGTCGAGTACGATGAGGGATGGCACAAGGGTGGGGTGCCGTTGCTCCGTTCCATCGAGGGGCTTACACCGGATCGTCCGCCCACGGTGGAGTACGAGACGTTTCCGCATCCGTTCGTGGCGCCGTTTCACTACGATGAGGTGTGAACTGGACGTTTGCGGGAGGGGGGACGTGATGAATCCAGAAGCCTATGACCGGGGAGCGGGCCGACCATGAGCGAGGACAGAAGATCGCAAGTGGTGTCCTCCCTGGAGGAGCAGCGCCGACTCCTGCGCAGCGATGTGCCTCAACTGGCAGCCAACAAGCAACTGGTCTACGACATGTACCGGGAAATCGTTCAGGGTGGCCGGGCCGAGCTCGCCGAGAAATACTTCACGGCCGACTACATACAGCATAATCCTAACGTCCCCTCCGGACGGGCCGCGCTGGTCGACTATCTGCGCGGCTCTCGTCCGGCGCGACCGATCGAGCCGAAGATTACGCTGCCGATCATCAACATGATCGCCGAGCGCGACTTCGTGCTCGTGGTTTGCGAGCGACACGAGGTCGATGCTTCGGGTGAGCCCTACGTGACCACCTGGTTCGACCTGTATCGCATCGAGAACGGCAAGATCGCCGAGCACTGGGACCCGGCACTGAAAACTCCCAAGATGGCGCGCTTCGATCCGAACGTGTCCACTTCTCTCGCCTGAGAGACACATCCGAGGCGGCGGTTCGAGGACAGTCATGGCCATTGTTCCAGCAACGTCAGCCGCCGAGGAACAGGCGGACGAGCGTCTGACGCCCCGATCGCTTGCGACGCTGATCGCGTGCGCAGCGATGATGATGATCGAGGGCTATGATCTCGCGGCAATGCCGCTCGCTGTGCCGTTGGTGAGCGACGCCTGGCAGCTTGCGCCAGAGAACTTCGCGGTCGCGCTCTCGGCAATCGTGCTCGGCATCGGCATTGCCGCGGTGACACTGGCCCCCCTGGGTGATCGAGTCGACCGGCGGAACATGATCCTGGGAACGGCAGCGATCGTGACGCTGGCGACGTTCGGCACTGCCACCGCGACCAGTGTAAGCGAGCTGTTTGTATGGCGACTGCTGAACGGCCTTGCGCTCGGCGCCTGTCTGCCCAACATCACTGCCATGGTCGCGCGCATAGCGCCGGGGCGCATTCGTGCTCGCGCGCTGACGCTGGTGTCGACGGCGATCCCGATCGGAGCAGTGCTGGCCGCCTTGCTCGCGAGCCCATTGGCGACATTCGGTAGCTGGCAGTTCATTTTCACAGCCGCCGGGTTGGTGACGCTCGTGGTCACGGGCGTGATGTGGTTTTTGCTGAGCAGTGCGGAGATGCGTGGGCGGCTGGCGAACAGAGAGGTGGATCGCTCGGCCGCGAGTGCGGTTGTCCCCGACAGGGATTCGAAAGCCGATCTCGCGTTTCCGGTGTTCGCCTTGCTACGACGTGCCTATCTGCCTTCGACGATCGTGTTTCTCGGCCTGGCGACCACCAACACCTTCCTGGTCTACATGCTCATCAGCTGGTTGCCTACCGTGTTGCCGATGAGCGGCATTACCGTTGCGGAAGCGGCGCGCTTGAGCTCGCTCGTGCAGGGCGGTGGCATCATCGGCAGCTTGATATATGCCTACTTTCTCGATCGCAAGCGGGCGATCAAGGCGCTCGCCACGGGCTACGTCATGGCAATCGGTGCGCTTCTGATTCTCGCCGGCGGTCAGCTGGATACGTTGCCGCTTGCAGCGATGCTGCTGGTGGTCGGCACCAGCATCTCGGGAGCGCACACCGCGATCATGATCCTGGGCATGAGCTTCTACCCGGCACACATGCTCTCGAGTGCGGTGGGCTTGAAGATTGCCGTGACCCGTTCCGGGGCGGTGTTGGGCCCGCTCGCTGGGGGCTGGGTGATTGCGGCCGCGCCCGGCATCGGGCCGTTCATGCTGGTGGCAGCCATTCCGGCAGTTCTCGCGGTGCTCTGGGTGCTGGCCGTCCCGGTCGTGCGCGGTACCTGGCGGATCTGAAAGACATGCAGAGCAAACGGGGCGAGTGGTCGGTAGAGCCGGCAAGGATGCGCGCAACACCTTCGGCGCGCTTTACCGCCATGGCGGTGTCGCTGTCGCACCGCGAGGCCAGCGCCGCCTGGATCTCCTTCACCAGGGGCGTAATGTTCCCCGCCTCGTTATACACCGGAATGACCACCGTCAGCGCGGGCACCTCGTGCGCCGCCGACGGTTGCGGCCAAGGTTCAGGCCTGGTTGGGAGCTGCATTGAGCTGGGCATGGCGCGCCATCATGAGATTGTAAGTCGCCACCGCCATGGGGAAGAGGTTCGAGAGCACGCCGACCGAGTCATTCTTGCCCCAGATGAAGTAGGCGAGCAACAGGCCGCTGCCGGTGATGGTCATCATCCAGAATAAAGTCGGAATCACGGGTCGGCGGTGCTTGCGTGTCGCGAAAACCTGGACGATCCAGCGGCCAGAAAACATGAAAACGCCCAGGTAGCCGACCAGCTTCCAGGGGGTGACCACGATGTCGAATAGTTCGAAGAGGGGGGTGTGCACGGCACATGCCTCGGTGGCTGGGGTTCCCGGAAAGCTTGACCTTAGAGTCAATTCAATCGCTTTTACCGCGGGCTGAACGACAGCGACTGCGCTGCAGCCGCGCGGGTAGCCTCTGTAAAGCGATACCATCCTCCGGAAGATTGCAGCGGCGCTACGTATCGACCGTAGCGGACGCGCCGGCACCGCTTCCCAGCAAT
>QGUO01000717.1 GCA_003242495.1 Pseudomonadota bacterium
CCCCGAAAAAAAGATGATATCATTGAAAAAATACGGACAGAAGTACCAGAAGAGCAATGGAATGTTATTAACCTTTTTCCCAAATATGAATTGACAGATTTAGGCAAAAACGAACTTAACGAGAATTTAAGTGCCGTGAGTGTTACTAACCTGAGAACCAATCAGTCCACAGCTACAGAACAGTCTGGAACTTTTAAAATTATGGCACAACGCGGTGACTCCCTACGCTTCTCCCACGTAGGCTATGAAGAACAGACCGTAGCCATCACCAACAGCATCAACCTTACCATCACCCTTAAAGCGCTGAACAATAGTCTCAATGAGGTAGTCGTGGTAGGATACGGCCAACAGCGTAAGATCAACATGGTGGGCGCTCAATCTTCCGTGAAGATCGAAGAACTTAAACAGCCGGTAGCAAATTTAAGTGCTACTCTTGCCGGACGTATCGCCGGTCTTGTGGGCGTTCAGCGTACGGGACTTCCAGGAAGTAACGCTGCAGATGTATGGATTCGCGGTATAGCGACTTTCAACTCACAAAATAGCGCCTCTCCCCTTATCGTAGTGGATGGAGTACAAGGCAGAGATCTCAACGCCTTCGACCCTGAAGACATCGCTAGCCTTACCATCCTCAAAGATGCTTCCGCAACAGCGGTATACGGCGCTCAAGGAGCAAATGGTGTAATACTTATTACCACCAAAAAAGGTAGAGTGGGAAAACCTACTCTCATGTTCAATTACAATCAAGGTATGGTGGACTTCACCAAACGCCCAGAACTCACCAACGCCGAACAATATATGCGTCTGCGCAATGAAGCTATGATTGCTTCGGGACTGGCTCCAGAATACAGTGAAGAATATATCCAAAATACTCTCAACGGAACAGACCCGTACCTCTATCCTAATGTAAACTGGATGGACGCCCTCTTCAAAAAAGGATCTTATAACAGAAGGGCAAACTTCAGTGCGCGTGGAGGTACCGAAAATACGCAATATTATTCCGCTATATCCTATTATGATGAAACCAGTTTGCTAAGAACAGACAATCTACAAAGTTATAAAGCCGACACTCGTTTCAGACGTTATAATTTCACGTCCAACATAGATATGAACTGGACGAAAACTACCAAGTTCTCTTTGGGAATCTTAGGTTACGTTATCAATACTAATTATCCAGGTATCAACCCGCAGGATGCCTTTGCCAGAGTTATGCAGACCAACCCCGTATTATATCCGTTGATGTATCCTGGCAACTTGGTTCCTGCCGTAAACCAATCGTCGGACGCACAACCTAACCCTTACGCCTTGGTAACACAAACCGGATATCAAAATAATTTCTCCAGCCAGCTGAATTCAAGCGCCAAAATCACACAGGATCTCAACGGCATCACGCCAGGACTGTCGGCCTATGGAATGTTCTCCTTCGATACCTACAACGCACACAACATCTCGCGTACTAGAAGCAGGACAACATACTCTATAGACCGGGCCAATCCGTACAATGATGACGGCTCTCTGAACTTAGTAATCATGGCTAATGGCTCGGAAAACCTAGGTT
>QGUO01000670.1 GCA_003242495.1 Pseudomonadota bacterium
CCGATGTTGCGGGAGTGAAGGAGGTCCACGACGACTTGCAGAGACGCGACGAGGCGATCGCTGCGCGCATGAGCGGCTTGTGACCGGGCGACCGGCGCCGTTCACCCCGGGGAATGCGTTGGACCGGCGGGCGGCCGCGGGCGGGACGGCTGACTGTCGCGATCGAGCAACGTGCCCTCAATCCCTTCTCCGCGGATTTTGGTAGGCTGTTGCCTCAAAGCCGGGGCGCCTGGGCGCCGAGCGGCGGCATCTTCCGGGGGGAAAGCATGATTGAGCTAGCACGATTGTCCACGGACCGGCTCGATCCACGGCGCCGGCTGGAGCTCTGGAACGACTCTGCCAGCAGCAGCTTCGCGCCCATGGTTTGCGACCCCCTGACGCCGCAGCCGTTCAATGCCGGGTTCGTGCGTGGCCGGCTGGGCGAGATCAGCCTGACCGAGGTGCACTCCGATCCGGTGATCGTGCGTCATTTGCGCAGTCACGTCGCACATTGCAATCAGGCGCTGTTCTTCCTGCACGTGGAGCTCGAAGGTCAATGCGTGGCGCGCCAGAGCGGACGCGAGGCGCTGCTGCAGCCCGGCGATTTCACGCTGTGTGACACCGAGGCGCCCTACGAGCTGGTTTCGTCCGGCGCCAAGCGCATGCTGGTGCTCGGCATTCCCGACCGTGTGATGCGCCGTTATGT
This sequence comes from Pseudomonadota bacterium, assembly GCA_003242495.1. Taxonomy (GTDB): domain Bacteria; phylum Pseudomonadota; class Gammaproteobacteria; order Steroidobacterales; family Steroidobacteraceae; genus Steroidobacter. The sequence continues at coordinate 686 of QGUO01000670.1, forward strand.
GGCGTGTCCGGAAAGCGTGGTCGCGGTGCGCATGCCGGGGGCCAGCGGGATGAGCGCCCTCGCATCGGAGTTCCTGCGCTCGTTGTGGCACCGTTGTCGTGAGGGGCTGGAGCCCGAAATGGCGACGCGCGCGTTGAATGCGGCGCTCGACCTGGTCGCCGGTGCCTATTCGGAATTCTCGCGTTCGCACCCGAGCCGCTCGTCGATCGCCGCCGCGCATCGCGCCCGCATCGTAAACTACATCGAGGCACACCTCGGTGATCCGGATCTTACGCCCAAGCGGATTGGTGAGGCCTGCAAGCTCACCACGCGATATTTGCATCACCTGTTCTCGGACGGTGAGGAGACGGTCGCGCGCTATATCCTGAGGCGGCGTCTGGACGAGTGCGCCAAGGCGCTCGCACTGCCCTCGCTGCGCGGTCGCACAGTCACGTCGATCGCTTTCGATTATGGGTTCAACAGTCCGACACACTTCGGGCGCGCCTTTCGCGCGCGCTTCGGCATGACGCCACGCGAATATCGCCAGCGCCGCATGCATGCGCGCCTGGACTCCGAGGAGTATCATGCTCTCTTCGAGAGCGCTGACCAAAGTGCTCTCGTGCCGCAAGGCGTAGCCATCCCGCGACGCCAGCGATCTCCGTCAGGAAATCCCTAAGCGCCGAATGCCGCAATCGTGTGCGGGTTTTGCGAGTCCGCCCTATTAATGAGGCGGCCTGTAGCCGCGACACTTCCCGCCAACCTGTCGTTCGAGCATCAGCGCGCGCAGACGCGCCCGGACCGACAGGGACTCGCTAATTTGCCAAGGGCAAACCCGTCGAAAGACGGCGACGCAAAGCAACCGGTCTAATGGTGCGACGCTGCCGACAGG
>QGUO01000671.1 GCA_003242495.1 Pseudomonadota bacterium
CGTGGCCTGGTTGGTGGGCTGGAGCCTGGTGCTCGAGTATCTGTTCGCCGCCTCGGCGGTCGCCGTGGGCTGGTCGGCCTACACCATCAGCTTGATGGAATCGCTCGCCGGCCTGTTCGGCCTCGACTGGCAGTTTCCCGCGGCCTTCGCCTCCGCCCCGCTGACCTACGCGAACGGCGTGTTCACGCCCACGGGCGCCCTGTTCAATCTGCCCGCGGTGCTCATCGTGGCGGGCGTCGGCGTGCTGTGCTACGTCGGCATCCGCCAGTCCGCGACGGCCAACGCCATCATCGTGGCGATCAAGGTGGCCGTCATCCTCGCGCTCATCGGCTTCGCGGCACCGTACGTCGATGTCGAGAACTGGCGGCCGTTCATTCCCGAGCACGAGGGCGGCGACCGCTTCGGCTGGCCCGGGGTGCTGCGTGCCGCCTCCATCGTGTTCTTCGCCTACATCGGCTTCGACGCGGTGTCCACCGCCGCCCAGGAGGCCAAGAATCCCCAACGCGACATGCCGATCGGCATCCTCGGCTCACTGGTCCTGTGCACGCTGCTCTACATCGTGGTGGCCGCGGTGCTCACCGGCATCATGCCCTATGACATGCTCGGCACGGCCAAGCCCGTGGCCACCGCGCTCGAGCCCTATCCGACCTTGAGCTGGCTGAAATTCGCGGTGGAGTTCGGCGCCGTGGCCGGCCTGACCTCGGTCATCCTGGTGATGATGATGGGCCAGCCGCGCATTTTCTTCGCCATGTCGCGCGATGGTCTGCTGCCGCCATTCTTCGGCAAGGTGCATCCGAAATACCGCACCCCGCATCACTCCACCGTGGTCGTGGCGCTCGTCGCCGCCTTCCTGGCCGCCTTCTTCCCGCTCGGCGTGCTCGGTGACCTGGTGTCCATGGGCACCCTGCTCGCCTTCGCGACCGTGTGCGCCGGCATCCTCATCCTACGTCGCACGCGCCCGGACCTGCCGCGGCCGTTCCGGGTGCCCGCCGTCTCGCTGGTGAGCCCGCTCGGCGTGCTGTGTTGCCTGTCCCTCATCGGCTTCATGGGCTGGTACAACTGGGCGCTGCTCGCGGCCTGGACCGCGATCGGCTTCATCATCTACTTCGGCTACGGCTATCGTCACAGCCTGCTGCGCCCACAGCCGACAAAGTCGCTCGAGCCGGTCACCGACGGCCGCTCGTAACCGATCCACGCGGACCGGCCCGCACGGGCCGGTCCCGCCCCAACCGAGCTCCCCTCCGCGCGTCCCGGGCCGAGTGTGCGGGACGCAGGCGGCTGGCCGCGCCACCGAAGCACACCATATCGACAGGCGGACTTCGACCGTCGAGGCGCAGAGACACCCGCTCATTTCCCCGGCGATGGGGCGGCGAGGCGGGAAAACGGCGGCCGCGTCGGGGCGTGCCGAGCCGAGACCACGACCCCGCCCTGAACGCCCGCTCACGCCGCCGAAAGGCGCCGCCGGCACCGGAGGTTGGTCGTGAGGGGGCCCGCGCGAAATCTGAAGGGTGCTTTCAGGGGCTTTCAGGGGTTTTCGGGGCGGACCTCGAG
>QGUO01000275.1 GCA_003242495.1 Pseudomonadota bacterium
GTGCAGGTCGAGGGCGATATCACGCCGCAGGCGCTGCGGCAGCTGTCGCGCGGCATGGTGCTCAACGACGGACCGACCGCACCGGCGCAGGCCCTGCGGGTCGCCGAGCCCCAATGGCTCTGGCCGCGCGATCCCCCGGTGCGCTTCCGTAAGGCGATTCCCACCAGCTGGCTCGAGCTCACCATCCACGAGGGGCGCAATCGCCAGGTGCGGCGCATGACCGCGGCCGTGGGCTTTCCCACCCTGCGGCTCATCCGCTGGTCGGTCGGCCCGTGGACCCTCGCGGGGCTCGCCCCCGGCGAATGGCGGCGGGTGCCCTGGAAGGAAATCGAGGCCTTCTACCGGCGCGGCGTGGGCAAGCCCGCGATGCGCATCGCCAGCTCCAGGGCCTGCTCGTAATTCAACCGCGGATCCACCTGCGAGCGGTACGCGCGCGCGAGGTCGGCGTCGGTCAGGCCGCGCGCGCCGCCGGTGCACTCGGTGACGTCATCGCCGGTGAGCTCGAAATGCACGCCGCCCAGCCAGGAGCCCATCTCCTGGTGGATGCGGAACGCCGCCTCGAGCTCCGCCACGATGTTTTCGAAGCGCCGGGTCTTCAGGCCCGAGCTCGCCGTCTCGGTGTTGCCGTGCATGGGATCGCACATCCACAGCACCGGGCTGCCGGTGGCGCGCACCGCCTGGATGAGCGGCGGCAGGCGCTTCTCGATCTCCTTCACGCCCATGCGATGGATGAGCACCATGCGGCCGGGCTCGTTCTGGGGATTGAGGGTGGCGATGAGGCCCTGCACCCACTCGGCGCTCATGGCCGGGCCGACCTTGACGCCGATGGGATTGGCGATGCCCCGGAAGTACTCGACGTGCGCCCCGTCGAGGGCCGCGGTGCGCATGCCGATCCACGGCAGGTGGGTCGAGAGGTTGTACCAGCGCTGCCGGCGCTCGATGTAGCGCGTCTGCGCCTGCTCGTAATGCAGGTGCAGCCCCTCGTGGCTCGAGTAGAAGGCCACCCGATTGGCCTCGTGGATGGGGCTGCCGCTGGCCGCCTCGAAGAAATCGAGCGCATCGGAAATCGAGTGCACGATTTTCTCGTACGCCTCTTTCAGCGGCGAATGACGCATGAAGTCGAGGTCCCAGTACTCCGGGTGGTGCAGGTCCGCGAAGCCGCCGTCGACGAGCGCGCGCACGAAGTTCAGGGTGAGCGCGGAGCGCTCGTAGCCCCGCAGCAGCCGCTGCGGATCCGGCGCGCGATCCTCCGGCGTGAACCCCGGCCCGTTGACGATGTCGCCGCGATAGCTCGGCAGCGTCACGCCGGCGCGCGTCTCGGTGTCGGCCGAGCGCGGCTTGGCGTACTGGCCGGCCATGCGGCCGATGCGGACCACCGGCTTTTTCAGGCCGTAGAGCAGCACCAGGCTCATCTGCAGCAGGATCTTGAGCTTCTTGGCGATCTGGTCGGAGTGGCAGTCCTCGAAGGACTCGGCGCAATCCCCGCCTTGCAGGACGAAGCGCTCACCGCGCTGCGCGGCGGCGATCTGCTCCTTGAGCGCCTCGATCTCCCAGGAGACCACCAGCGGCGGCAGGCGCGACAGCGACGCCACGACCGTATCGAGCGCCTGCTTGTCGGGATATTCGGGCTGCTGCAGGGCCGGCTTGCTCTGCCAGCTGGCCGGGTGCCATGAGACCAGGTCGGGATTTCGCGTCATGGGAATCGGCGGGAACGCTTGCGCTGCCAGGAAATTGCGGGGTCGAGAGGGTACCACTCACGCACCGCAGCGCAAACGGTTATTGCATACAAATACCGGCCCGGCCTGCGCCGTTGTTTACAGCCGCCGGAGCGGCGCCTTTAATGAGCGTCGAACCGCGAGGAAATCCTCATGCACCACGTCCTCATTCTCGGGGCAGGCAAGATCGGCGCGCTCGTCTCGGGGCTGCTCGCAGAATCCGGTTCCTATCGGGTGCATCTCGCGGATGTGAACGGCGCCGCGGCGCGCGCAGTGGTTGCGGCGCATGCGCGCGCCGACATCGTGGCGCACGAGCTCGATGCCGGCGACGCCGCAGCCCTGGATGCGCACCTGCGCGAGCATCCGGTGCAGGCCGTCGTCTCCAGCCTGCCCTTTCATCGCAATGTCGCGGTTGCCGAAGCGGCGCGCCGCGCCGGTATACATTACTTCGATCTCACCGAGGACGTTGCCGTCACGCGTGCGGTGCGGCGCATCGCCGCCGACGCGGACCGCGCCTTCGTGCCGCAGTCGGGCCTGGCGCCGGGTTTCATCTCCATCGTCGCCAATGAGCTCATCGGACATTTCGAGGCACTGCGCTCGGTGAAGCTGCGCGTGGGCGCCCTGCCCCAGCACCCCAGCAATGTGCTCAAGTATTCCCTGACCTGGTCCACCGAAGGCCTCATCAACGAGTACGCCAATCCCTGCGAGGCCATCGTCGACGGCCGGCGCGTGGAAGTCGCGCCGCTCGACGGGCTCGAGGAGATCGAGATCGACGGCACGGTCTACGAAGCGTTCAATACCTCCGGCGGTCTCGGCTCGCTGGCAGACACCCACGGCGCGCATGTCGAGAGCATGGACTACAAGACCATGCGTTATCCGGGTCACTGCGCGCAGATGCGGCTGTTGATGAACGATTTGAAGCTCAATCGCGACCGCGACACGCTCAAGCGCATCCTGGAGAACGCCATTCCGCAGACCCTGCAGGACGTGGTCGTGGTGTACGTGGCCGTCACCGGCCGGCAACAGGGCGAGCTGCGCGAAGAAAGCTATGTCAACAAGGTGTATCCGCAGCTCATCGCCGGGCGACTGTGGTCGGCCATCCAGATCACGACCGCTGCCGGCGTGTGTGCGCTGGTCGACCTGGTCATGACCGGCGACGGTCGCTATCGCGGGTTCGTGCGGCAAGAGGATTTTCGCCTGCTCGACGTGCTGGAGAACCGTTTCGGACGTTACTACGCCGCCGGCGCGAACAAGGACGTCTCCGCGCGGATGGTGGTGAGCGGCCGCGCCGGCCGCCAACGGGCCACGACATCGCATTGAGGTGGCACATGCGCGAGATCCTGGCAGCGCTCGAGATCGAATCGGTCAACCCCGGCGTGTGGACCGCCGACCGCGGCTGGTCGCAGGAGACCGGCGGCGCCTTGCTCGAGTCCCTGAACCCCGCGACCGGTGAAGTCATCGCACGGGTGCGCTGCGCGACGCCGGCAGACTACGAGCGGGCGATCGCCTCGGCGGAACGCACGTTCCTCACATGGCGCACGCTGCCCGCTCCGCAACGCGGCGCGGCCATCCGGCTGATCGCCGATGAGCTGCGTCGCTGCAAGGACGCCCTCGGCAGCCTGGTGTCGCTCGAGATGGGCAAGATCAAGGCCGAGGGCGACGGCGAAGTGCAGGAGATGATCGACATCGCCGACTTCGCCGTCGGTCAGTCGCGCATGCTCTACGGCCTGACCATGCATTCGGAGCGTCCCCAGCACCGCATGTACGAGCAATGGCATCCGCTCGGCGTGGCCGGCATCATCACCGCCTTCAACTTCCCGGTGGCCGTGTGGTCCTGGAATGCCTTTCTCGCCGCGGTGTGCGGCGACGTGTGTGTCTGGAAGCCCTCGCCCAAGACACCGTTGTGCGCGATCGCCGTACAGAAGATCGTCGATCGGGTGCTCGAGCGTCATGGTTTTCCGGGCATCTTCAGCCTGTTCATCGAAGACGGCGCCGAGCTCGCGCGACGCATGGTCGATGACCGCCGCGTCGGCCTGATTTCCTTCACGGGCTCGACGGCCGTCGGCCGCGAGGTCGCGCAGCGCGTGGCCGCCCGGCTGGGAAGAAGCCTGCTCGAGCTCGGCGGCAACAACGGCCTCATCGTCGACGAGTACGCCGATCTCGATCTCGCGGTGCCGTCCATCGTGTTCGGCGCCGTGGGAACCGCCGGCCAACGGTGCACCACCACCCGACGCGTGTTCGTGCACGAATCACGACGGGAGGAGCTGGAAAGGCGCCTGCTGAGCGCCTATGCGCAGGTACGCATCGGCGACCCGCTCGAGCCGTCGACCTTGATGGGCCCCTTGATCGATGCGACGGCCGTCGAGCGCTGGCGTGCGGCGCTGCAGACGGTGCGCGATGCCGGCGGCGTGGTGCTGTGCGGCGGAGAGGTGCTGCCCGGCCCCGGGCATTTCGTCACGCCCGCCATCGTCCGGGCGCGCCACGAATGGTCCATCGTGCAGACCGAGACCTTCGGCCCCATCCTGTATCTCATTCCCTACGCCTCGCTGGACGACGCCATCGCCCTGCACAACGCCGTGGGCCATGGCCTGTCCTCGGCGATCTTCACCGACAACCTGCAGCATGCCGAGCGCTTTCTGTCGGTCGCCGGCAGCGACTGCGGCATCGCCAACGTCAATATCGGCACCTCCGGGGCCGAGATCGGCGGCGCATTCGGGGGCGAGAAAGACACCGGCGGCGGTCGCGAATCCGGCTCCGATGCCTGGAAGGCCTACATGCGCCGTCAGACCGTCACCATCAACTGGGGACGTACCCTGCCCCTCGCACAAGGCATCGATTTCAAGCTCGCGCCCTGATCGACACCATCGATCGACATCATCGATCGACGCGGCCGGGATGCCGACGCATGCGAGGCGACGCGCGGCCGTTGCTGGCCCGGCCGATACCGAGCGGCGGGATTCGTGGACCGTCCGCCCCTGCTATGATCGACCTGTCCATACCGCTGCAGGAGGCCGGATGAGATCTCGCTCGCGCAGGTGGCTGTCGGCATGGCTCGGTCTCGTATGGAGCGTGGCGGGCGCCGCTCACGCCATGGCGGCCGAGTCGCCCCAGGCCAGCGAGCAGGCGCAGCCCGAACGTCCCGGCGGCGCCAAGGCCCTGGTCTTCCCGGTGCGTGACGCCATCGGCCCGGCCACCAGCGACTACTTCGTCCGCACGCTCAAGAGCGCACCCGAGCGCGGCGCGGCGCTGGTCATCGTTGAAATGGACACGCCGGGCGGGCTCGACACCGCCATGCGCGACATGATCCAGGCCGTGCTCGCCTCCCCCGTCCCGGTCGTCACCTATGTATCGCCTGCAGGGGCGCGCGCGGCAAGCGCCGGTACGTATTTGATGTACGCCAGCCACGTCGCCGCCATGGCACCGGCCACCAACCTCGGCGCCGCCACGCCCGTGCCCGTGGGGGGCGGCGCCGAGCCGCCCGCCTCTCCGCAACCCGCCGACGAGCCCGAAGGCACCAGTCCACAGGACGGCAAGGAGAAAAGCCCGCAAGGCGGACCGTCCGGCAAGCCGCCCGAGCCGGCATCGAGCGCCGAGCGCAAGGCCGTGAACGATGCCGTCGCATACATCCGCGGTCTCGCGGAATTACGCGGCCGCAACGCAGACTGGGCCGAGGCCGCGGTGCGCTCCGGCGCGAGCCTCTCCG
>QGUO01000672.1 GCA_003242495.1 Pseudomonadota bacterium
AGCATGTAGGCCTCGCCACCGCTCTCGAACTCCGCCAGCGCCGTCCCGCCGGCGCCGCCGAAGTTGTTGACGATGTTGCCCGCGGCCCGTGTCCAGATTTCCTCCGCATCGAACTCGAGACTGCGAAGGTAGTTGAGATCCAGGCGCAGACCATAGCGGCCAAGGCGCGCGTCCCAGTGAACGTTCACGTCGACCAGCTCGAACTCGGACGCCAGCCCCACATACTGAGGCAACGGCGTGTTGGCCGGATCGAGCGGATACCGCTCGATGTCGCGCAACAGCATGAGCGTGTTGCCTTTCTGCATGAACGCAGGGCGGGACCAGTCCGTGCTGCACTCCAGGTCGCCGGCGTACAAGGCGCAAGGCTCGGATCGTTGGCCGGTGATGTTTTGGAAGTCATACCACGCGACCGCGGCGCGCAGCCGTTGACGCTCGCTCGGTCGCCAGGCGGCGCCCAGCTGGGCCGCGAACAACCACTTGTCCTCACTCTTCATCTTCTCCTGGCTGCGCCCGGGAAACGAATCCGGAAAGTACTCGAGCGGAATGGCGCCCAGGGTGCCGAATGCGGAGAACCGGCGCGGGCTGTCCGCATCACCGAGCTCCACAGCCAGCCCGTCGACGTTCAAGTCGTCTGAAAACAGGATGTCGGTCGTCAGGAACGGCTGATCGAAACGACCGCCCGTCACGGTCAGCCAGTTCAGGATGTCGTAGGAGACCCAGGCCTGGTCGAGCCAGATGTCCTTCTTGCGCAACCCGCCCCCGAATGACTGATTGGTCGACGCCGGACTGTCGTCGTTGCCCGTTCCCATCCGGATGCCGGCGCGCACGCGCGTCGAGATGTCGGCATGGATGCCGAAACGCGCCCGCACGCGCAACAGGTTTTCACGGTCCTCACGAGTGTTGCGCAGCGGTGGTAACGGCAGGTTGGTGTTCACGTTCACATCGTACGGGTCGCCCGCATTGATGGCGGCCCAGTCGACCTCGATGGTGCTGTTGTCACCGGAGAACATGCGCGTTTCGTTGCGCAGGCGCATGTCGGCTGCCACGCGAATGCGCCGGGCCCATCCGGGCGTTTCGTTGGGCGCAGCCCACCCTTCGGCCTGCGCCTGCGCCATGATCTCGTCGCGCAGGTCCGCGCGGATCTCATCGCGCACCGTCTCGGGTATGTAGGGCACACGCACGTCGCCGGGCTGGGCGCGCACCGGATTCGCGTCCTGGGCCGCGTCGGCGGCGTCGGCGCTCCCGGCCTGCCGCGCCACCATGGCATCGGTCAGCGCCTGGGCGAGCAGCGCCTCGCCAACGTCCTGGTCGAGCGCTCCGCTGCGAATCAGGCTGCGAATCAACCTCACCATGGTGTCGTCTTCCGTGAGAGCGCTTTCCTCCGCGGCCGTCTGCGCGCTCGCATCTGCGCGGGCGCTCAGCGGAGCGAGCGCGCCGAACAGCGCCAGCGTCGAGGTGATGGCGGTCGTGATCGCGCAACGTCGGAACAGAGCATGGGAGAGCCGGTTTGCGTTCTCGGCGGGGCCGAGCGAGGCAGGGGGGGGTAGGACG
>QGUO01000673.1 GCA_003242495.1 Pseudomonadota bacterium
CGTACGGGCTCACGGCGCGATTTCGCTTCTGAGTCGCACCCGGCCAGGGATGGTCCTCGCGCGCCTCGTGCCCGGCCTCTCCCGCGGCGGGAGGCCGGGCAACCGCATGCGCCACATGCCTTGCCACGGCTCGCCACGCGGGCGGCCTGGGCGCCGGCGTGACCGGCCGCGTCGGCAACCCTATGCGGACCGTTCCCCAGGCTGCCCCCCCGGGCCAGCCCCTGCGAGCGTCCGCTCGGCGGCTGCGACGCCGATCGGCGCGTCAGCCCGGCCGCACATGCTTACAATGCGCCATGCGCCCCTGTTTTCTCGCCCTGCTTCTGGTGTCCCAGCTCCTGGTCCCCGCCCGCGCCGAGTGGGTCGAGCGCGTGCATGACGGCATCATGGGCACGCGCATCGAGGTGGAGGTCTGGGCGGAAACCGAGCAGGCCGGCCAGGATGCGATCGAGGCGGTGCTGGCCGAAATGCGCCGGATCGACGCCGCCATGAGCACCTACAAGCCGGACAGCGAAATTTCGCGGGTCAATGAGCAGGCGGCCGCGCGCCCGGTGCGTATCAGCCGGGAGCTGTTCGATCTGCTCACGACGTCGATCGAGTATTCGCGCATCACCGAGGGGGCGTTCGACATCACCTATGCCAGCGTCGGGCATCTGTACGACTTCCGGCGCCAGGTGCGTCCCGACGCCGCCCAGATCGAGGCGGCGCTGCCCGGGGTGAACTACCGTCACCTCGAGCTCGACGAAGCGGCGCGCACGGTGCGCTTCGCCCGCCCGGGTGTGCGCATCGACCTAGGCGGGATCGGCAAGGGACATGCCGTCGACCGCGGCATCGAGCTGCTGCGCGCGCGCGGCATCCAACATGCGCGCGTGACCGCCGGCGGCGACACGCGCATCGTGGGCGATCGCTTCGGCCATCCCTGGGTGGTGGGCATCCGCCATCCCGACCGGCCCGGCGAGATCATCGCCCGCATCCCCCTGGAGGATGCCGCCATCTCCACCTCCGGGGACTATGAGCGCTATTTCGACGAGGACGGCCGGCGCTACCATCACATCATCGATCCGCACACCGGCACCTCCGGCAGCCTGGTGCGCAGCGCCACGCTCATCGGTCCCACCGCCACGCGCACCGACGGCCTGTCGAAGACCGCCTTCATCCTCGGCCCCGAGCGCGCGCTCGAGATCTACGATCGGCTGGAGGACGTGGACGCCATCCTGGTGACTCCCGAGGGCGAGGTGCTGTTCACCAAGGGGCTCGAGGCGCCGCGCTAGCGGTTCGCCGGCGGCGCACATGAAAAAGCCGGGCATTGCCCGGCTTTTTCGTTTACTTCCTGGCCTTTCTGGCGGCGGCAGCCTTCTTCTTGGCCGCCTTCTTCTTGGCCGCCGGCTTCTTTACGGCAGCGGCCTTGGCGGCAGCGGCCTTGGCGGCGGCCGCCTTTTCGGCCTTGACCTTGGCCTTCTCCGCGGCCCGCGCCCGCTTGGCGGCACGCTCCTCCTCGGAGATCGTGGACTTCTTGCGCAGCGACACCCGCTTCTTCTTGCCGGCCTTGGCG
>QGUO01000276.1 GCA_003242495.1 Pseudomonadota bacterium
CGGCGCCAAGCTGTCGGGACGGTCGAGCTGCCAATGGCGCAGCTGATACTTCTCGGAGTCGAGATACTCCTCACTGCCCCGCTCGCGCGGACGGTGCTCCAGCAACTCGAACGCCGGCCCGTAGATGCCGTAGGCCGCGCTCAGCGTGGCGGCCAGCAGGGCGCGCGTCATGAAAGCGGCACGGCCGCCGAGCTGCAAATACTCGGGCAGGATGTCCGGCGTGTTCGGCCAGACGTTGGGTCGGAAGTACTCCCGTGCGTCCGTGAGGCACAGCTCGGTAAAGTATTCCTGCAGCTCGTGGCGCGTATTGCGCCACGTGAAATACGTGTACGACTGCGAGAAACCGAGCTTTGCCAGGCGATGCATGACCTTCGGGCGCGTGAACGCCTCGGACAGGAAGATCACCCCGGGATCGTGCGCCTTCACGGTGTCGATCAGGCGCTCCCAGAGCGGAAAGGGCTTGGTGTGCGGATTGTCGACGCGGAACACGCGCACGCCCTGCCCGACCCAGTACAGGACGATGTCGATGAGCTCGCGGTGCAGCGATTCCCAGGCCTCGGTCTCGAAATCGAACGGATAGATGTCCTCGTATTTCTTCGGCGGGTTCTCGGCATACTGCACGGTGCCGTCCGGTCGGAACCGAAACCATTCCGGGTGCTGTGCCACGTAGGGATGATCCGGGGCGCATTGGAACGCGATGTCCAGTGCGACTTCGATGCCGCGCTGGCGCGCGCCGACCACGAGGCGCTTGAAATCCTCGAGCGTGCCAAGCTGCGGATGCACGGCCTTGTGCCCACCCTCGGCCGCGCCGATCGCCCAGGGACTACCGGGATCGTCCGGGCCCGCGGTGAGCGCGTTGTTCGGCCCCTTGCGGCGCACACGACCAATCGGATGAATCGGCGGCAGGTACAGCACGTCGAAACCCAACTCCGCGACGTAGTCGAGGCGCGCCTCGCAGTCGCGGAACGTGCCGTGCACCCCGGGCGTGGGGGACGCCGAGCGCGGAAAAAGCTCGTACCAGGCGCCGAAGCGCGCCAGCTTCGGCTCGACCACGATGGCGAGTTCGCGATCGTAGCGTGTCTCGAAGCGACGGTCGGGATAGCGCATCGCCAAAGCTTGCAGCTCCTCGTCGAGGGCCAGAGCGCGTCCTTCGTTCGCGTCCTGCATGCCTTCCAGCCGCTGCGCTGCGGCGCGCAGGCGCGCTGCGTCGGCCTGCGCGGCGCGCGCTGCCGCCTCGCCGAGCAGCCCGGCGCCGATCCGCAGCGCCACCAGGATGTCGGACGGATCGTCGCGACGCTCGAGATCGCGCAGCCAGGTCAAGTATCGGTCGGTCCAGCCGACCACGGTGTAGACATGACGCCCGAGCGCATCGACGCTGAACCGCGCATGCCAGCGATCGTTGCCGAGCGGCGCCATCTCCACCTCGGTCCAGGTATCGCTGTCGGCACCACGATGCAGGACGCAGCAGCGCACTGCGTCATGCCCGTCGGTGAAAACGTCCGCCTCGACCTCGACGTGCTCGCCGATGGTGCGCTTGATCGGGAAGCGGCCTCCATCCACCTGCGGGCGCACGTTCTCGATCACCGTGCGCAGACGTCCGTCCGGTTGGCTCGCACTCGCACTCACCTCGGCATCCTCTTTGGTCCCGGTAATCCCTGCTCGAGACGCGCGGGCGCCTGCCCTACGCCGGCTCGAAAACGACCATTCCCAACGGCGGCAGGGTGATCGCCAACGAGTGGTAGCGGCCGTGCGAACCCACCGGGGCCGCTTCCACGCCACCCAGATTACCCTGGCCGCTGCCGCCGTACAGCGATGCATCGCTGTTGAGCACCTCGCGCCACCAGCCTGGCACCGGCACACCGACACGGTAGTTGTGGCGCGGCACGGGCGTGAAATTGCAGACGATCAGCGCCATCTCGCCGTGCGCGCCGCGCCGTAAATAGCTGAGCACGCTCTGCTCGGCATCATGGGCGTCGATCCACTCGAAGCCATGCGCGTCGAAATCGCGCGCGTGCAGCGCCGGCCTCTCGCGCAGCACGCGATTGAGGTCCCCGACCCAGTGCGTCAGCGCGCGATGCAGCGGCTGATCGAGCAGATGCCAATCCAGGCTGGCGTCGTGGTTCCACTCGTTCCACTGGCCGAACTCCCCGCCCATGAACAGCAGCTTCTTTCCGGGATGCGTCCACATGTAGCCGAACAACAGGCGCAGGTTGGCAAAGCGCTGCCATTCGTCTCCCGGCATGCGCCGCAGCAGCGAGCCCTTGCCGTACACCACTTCGTCGTGCGAGAGCGGCAACACGAAGTTTTCGTTGAACGCGTACCACAGGCTGAAGGTGAGGTCGTTGTGGTGGTACTTGCGATGCACCGGATCGTGCTTGAAGTAGCCGAGGGTGTCGTGCATCCAGCCCATGTTCCACTTCATCCCGAAACCCAGCCCACCGATGCTCGTGGGGCGCGACACCATGGGCCAGGCGGTCGATTCCTCGGCCATGGTCTGGGTGTCGGGATGATCGCGATACACGGCTTCGTTGAGACGTTGCAAGAAGGACATTGCCTCGAGATTCTCGCGACCGCCCTCGCGATTCGGAATCCACTCACCGGGCTGACGGCCGTAGTCGAGATACAGCATCGAAGCGACTGCGTCCACGCGCAACCCGTCGATATGGAACTCGTCGAGCCAGTAGAGCGCGCTCGAGGCCAGGAACGCGCGCACCTCGTTACGACCGTAATTGAAGATCCAGCTGTTCCACTCCGGATGAAAACCCTGGCGACGATCCTGATGCTCGAAAAGGTGCGTGCCGTCGAAGTACACCAGCCCATGGGCGTCCTCCGGGAAGTGCGAGGGCACCCAGTCGAGGATCACGCCGATGCCATGCTCGTGCAGGCGGTCGATCAAGAACTTGAAATCCTCCGGCGTTCCATAGCGGGCGGTCGGCGCGAAATAACCCGTGCATTGATAGCCCCACGAGCCGTAGAAGGGATGCTCCATCACGGGCAGCAGCTCGACGTGCGTGAATCCCATGGCCTGGACGTACTGCGGCAGCTGCTCCGCGAGCTCGCGATAACTGAGCCAGCGATTGCCCTCCTCGGGCTTGCGGCGCCAGGAGCCGAGATGCACTTCGTAGATCGACATGGGCGCGTCGAGCGCATTGCGCTCGCGACGCATGCGCATCCACGCGTCGTCGCGCCACGGATAGGCGTCCTTCCAGATGCGCGAGGCGGTCAACGGCGGGCACTCCCAGGAGCGCGCGAACGGATCGCCCTTGTCGAACGAGCGTCCCTGCGACTCGATGCGGTACTTGTACGCCATGCCCACGCGCGCGCCCGGCACGAAGCCTTCCCAGATTCCCGAGCTGTCGGCCCGCGGCTCGAGCCAGTGCCGCCCCGGACTCCAATCGTTGAATTCGCCGATCACACCCACCGCATGCGCGTTGGGCGCCCAGACCGCGAACCATGTGCCGTCCTCGCCGCCGCACTGCATGGGATGCGCGCCGAGCTTGTCGTACAGCCGGAAATGCGTGCCCTGGCGGAAAAGGTAGATGTCGTGATCCGTCAGCAGGCTGCCGCCGTCCAGTGCCCGCGATTGCATTGCGCTCTGCCCCATAACATCCCACTACGCATGCACATGGAAAATGGTTCCGCCAGCTGCCCTGCCCATGCACGGCCGACCTGGAGAGCTGCAGCGGTTGTAGCGCACGCAGCCGCCACCGCGCAAATCGCGTGTTCCGGGCGCGCATCGTGGTCCTGCCGGCCGAGGATGCGGGTCTCGAGCGGCACACGGCAGAGGCGGCGTCCAGGAACATCATGAACGAGAGGCCGAGCATCAACGGGCGCTCGTGCCGGTCCGCACGAAGCATTGATCCAGTCACGAAGACAGCCCGGTGACGGCAGCGCTGCCGCACGAGTGGTGGGGCGCCTCAGGCGGGTGCGACCTCGATCGATGGATCGACTTCCGCAGCCCAGGCGAGCATGCCGCCTTCCAGGTGGGCGGGCGCGGCAATCCCCGCATTCGAGGCGATGCCGCAGGCAGCCAGACTGCGCGCTCCGCTGCGGCAGACGAAGACCGGCACGACGCCGGGCGGAAGGTCGCTCAGGCGCTGCGGCAGATCGTGCACCGGGATATTCACCGCACCGGCAATGTGCCCGGCCGCGAATTCGCGCGGGGCGCGCACGTCGACGACCAGCGGCGCGCCGTCCGCCGGCGGGCGGGTGAGCCAATCCTGTAGAGTGCGCGGCGCGAGGCGGCGAACATCCGCCGCGCACGCGGCCGGCGCCTCGCGCAGCTCCGTGATCGTCGGCTGCGCGCCGCAGGCCGGACAATCCTCCCGTCGCGGCAGACGGAATTCCTGGAAACGCATCCCCATGGCATCGTAGGTGAGCAGACGGCCGATCAAGGGCTCGCCCACTCCCAGAATGAGCTTGATGGCTTCGGTGGCCTGGATGGTGCCGAGCACGCCCGGCAACACGCCCAGCACGCCGGCGTCCGCACAGTTCGGCACGATGCCGTCGGCCGCTTCCGGGAACAGGCAGCGATAGCACGGGCCGCGCTCGGGCACATAGGTCATCACCTGGCCTTCGAAACGATGGATGGCGGCGCTGACCAGCGGCTTGCGCAGCAGGACGCAGGCATCGTTCACGAGATAGCGCGTCCCCAGGCGATCGGTGCCGTCGAGCACCACATCGTAGTTGGCGAAAATCTCGCGTGCGTTGCCGGGGCGCAGTTCCACGTCGTGCGCGATGATCTCGATGTCCGGATTCAATGCCTGCAATCGCTCGCGCGCGGTCAGCGCCTTGGACCGGCCGACTTGCGCCGTGTCGTACAGCACCTGGCGTTGCAGGTTCGAGAGATCGATTCGATCGAAGTCGAGCAGGCCGAGTGTGCCGACGCCGGACGCGGCGAGATACAGCGCCGAGGGCGAGCCCAGACCGCCTGCGCCCATGACGAGCACGCGCGCGGCCTTGAGCTTTTCCTGGCCGGCCAAGCCGACTTCCGGAAGTGTCAGGTGACGCTGATAGCGCGAGCGTTCTGCGGCGGACAAGGTCATGACGGTCGGCGATCCACGGCGGCCGGATGGCGGCTGCCTCGGCATATCGGACCGCGCACGGGCGGGCGCGTTCACTGGATAAACGCCGCCGAGTATATCCCGGAAGATGCTGCATGCAGCAGCCCGGGACATCCCGCACCGGAGGACGCAATCGGCGGATCGGCGCGTAGCGGGCGCGAACCCGGCCGGCGGCGCGATCCGGGGTCAGCGCCGCCACCCGCGTGGGCGCGACGAGCGCGGCGCAGGCGCCCCCGGGCTCATGTGTCGTTCACTCGTGCCCCGCCTGTTCGCTCTCCCAGAGACGGCGCTGCTCGCGCAGGATGAAGGCGTGCAGGTCGGCGACGTCCTCCTTGCTCAGGACATCGG
>QGUO01000277.1 GCA_003242495.1 Pseudomonadota bacterium
CCGGAGCGCTATACCCGCGCCGGCGCCGCCATCCGCCATGCCACGGCCCTGCTCATGAAGCAGCCGGCGGCGCATCGGCTGCTGATGCTGTTGTCGGACGGCAAGCCCAATGACGCCGATCACTACGATGGCCGCTATGGCGTGGAGGACATGCGTCAATCCGTCACCGAGGCCCAGCTGCAAGGCATTTTCCCGTTCTGCCTCACCATCGACCGTCAGGCGCCGGGGTATCTGCCGCAAGTGTTCGGCGCGAGTCACTACGCCTTGTTGCCGACCCCCGAGCAGTTGCCGCGGGTATTGCTGGATTGGACGCGCAGACTGGTGGACAGGTAGCGCGGGGTCGGGTCCGGGGAGTTCGCTTTGGACACCAACGGCGACC
Source organism: Pseudomonadota bacterium (assembly GCA_003242495.1). Classification (GTDB taxonomy): domain Bacteria; phylum Pseudomonadota; class Gammaproteobacteria; order Steroidobacterales; family Steroidobacteraceae; genus Steroidobacter. The sequence continues at coordinate 380 of QGUO01000277.1, forward strand.
GGGTTCGCCAGCTTCAAGGCAGATCGAACGGCAGTCACTCAGTGACGGATGTATTTCCGTGAGACCCATACAAGTTCTTGCGACGTTCGTACTCCTGCTGGCCGCGCAGCGGGCTGCCGCGCAGGCGGCCGGTTGCGCTGCGAACGACATGGCATGCCGCGCGCTCGCGCCTGAGGAGACATTCGCACTCGAGCTGTTGGCAAGTGAGCTGATCCAGGTCGACGACGCGGAACGCATGCTTGAAGCAGCGAAATGCTCTCGCAGGCCTACTCGCACAAGAATGGCCGCGGCGAAATGGCATCTAGCGTCGTCGGCCATTCAGCTGTACGAGGGAGCCGGTCACCGCGCAGTGTCGCGCCCAGTCGTGCTACGCTGTTGATCACGAACATGCTTGCAGGGTACGTCCGTCGACGGGCATGGTAGCGATGCGTTTCAACGGCCGATCGAAGCCACCGGCCATCGGCCATCCGCCCCTGCTGCGCCGTCGTCACAGGTGCCATTGAGCCATTCGCTGATCCAACCAAACCCACGGGATTGCCGAGATTTGCTCGTTTCGTTCACAGTGTACGTCGGCGCCGCCGTCGCCGAGATCGCCGGGTGTTTCGCTTTCTGGGCTTGGCTGAGATTGGGCAAGTCGCCGGCCTGGCTGGTTCCAGGCCTGATCAGCCTGGCGGCGTTCGCCCTCTTGCTGACCCGCATCGACAGCGATTTCGCGGGTCGCGCGTACGCGGCGTATGGCGGGGTCTACATCGCGTCGTCACTGACGTGGCTGTGGCTGGTCGAGGACCAGACGCCCGATCGGTGGGATCTCTTCGGCGGACTGCTATGCCTCGCCGGCGCGGCGGTCATTCTTTGGGGGCCGAGGGCGGCGTGAGGCGGCGTGCAGTGCTCCCGTTGACGGAGCGGCCGATCTCTACGCCCTGAGGTGGAGCTCGCGGAACCGTGCGCTAGAGATGAGCACACACCTCTTCGAGGATCGCATCGAGGTGCGGTGCACAAGCAGCCCTAGAGAACAGTTTATGCTTCGATAGATGGGGGAGGCGGAGCAAGGTGACGACCTGACCTTCGATCCTGAACTTGTCGATGCTGGCGGTCACGCGCCCCCAACCCGTGCTCATCGTTTTCGTTTCGAAGCGTCCGTCTCGGAACATGGGCGGGCCGGGCGCGCGAGACATCCTCACGCTTCTTGCAGCCGAGTCGGCCAACCCAGCGGAAGACTGCGACGTTCTTCACGGCGCTCGCGTTCAATGCCCTGATCGGGGCACAGACGCTCACGCGACGAACGACTCCGTGCTCCTCGACCGCGCTCGTGCACGGCTCGCACCACTTTATGTCGCCAGTGCACTTCCCTAATTCGATCGACCAAAGCCGAAGCTGGCGATGAAGATAGGGTCCAACTATGAACTCTCGAGGATTCGCCGCAAGGACTGGGATGCGCTCGGGCAACTCGCAGGCCTTGGTTCCGGCGCTCATGAGCGAGTTCGGGATCTGACGCATCGTCTGCCTCCGCTGCTCGAGGAAACCGCGGAGGAGCTGAATGCGCAGCACGTCGATGACCCGATCATCGGCCGCCTGGTCGAGAACATCTCTCAGAATGCTGAGACCTTGGGGAAGCAGAAGTAGCCCGCGCCCTCTCCCCTGGTGCTGATTCTCGGCCCCGGCTTACCGGAATCGCGCAAGAGCGCAGCGCCCGAGCTGGACGCCCCGGGACGCGAACCTGGCCTAAGTCACTGTATTCCGGGCACTTTTTGTTCTTGGATGCCCTGGGAGGTTGAAGTTGGTGGAGCCGAGGAGGATCGAACTCCTGACCTTCTCATTGCGAACGAGACGCTCTCCCAGCTGAGCTACGGCCCCACCGATGGGAGGGCGCGAATTGTAGGCATCCAATTCGCATCCGGCAAGGGCCCGGGCACGCCATTCTGCGACGCAGTGCGGTCCCCTGCCCTTCAGCCCCAGACCGTGACGACCACTTCGCGATCGTGCGGGGCGACCCGATGCTCCCACAGGTAGATCCCCTGCCAGGTCCCGAGCGCGAGCCGCCCGCCGCTCACCGGGATCGTGAGCTGCACGCCCGCCAGCACCGAGCGGATGTGCGCGGGCATGTCGTCCGGGCCCTCGGTGTCGTGCTCGTACTCGGGGCTCCCGTCCGGGGCTACCCGCCGCATGAAGCGCTCCAGGTCGCGCCGCACCGACGGGTCGGCGTTCTCACTGATCAGCAGGGAGGCACTGGTGTGCCGCAGAAACACGTTGCAGGCGCCATCCGCCACGCCGGCGGCTGCCACCCGCTCCTGGACCTGCCCGGTGATGTCTTCGAAAGACCGGCCGCGCGTGCGAACCCTGAAGGATGATTGTGCTGCCATGGCCGCGGACCTCCAGCTATGTCGACGGGCCGTTCAGTACTTGATCCGAACGACCTTCGCCTTGGAAATCTGCGGAACGAACACGACGAACATGGCGTCGTACTCGTCCTCGCGAAGCGACACCCGTTCGCCGCTCAGCGCCTCGATGAGTGGCGGCACCAGGGTGGCATTGCCCGCCACCAGCACGTACTCGCCGCGGTGCTCGCGCCGGATCTTGCGGGGCAAGTCGGACCATGTGGCCGCCGGCACCACATTCAAGGGCAGCGCCAGGACTTCCGAGATCGGCAGCACGGTCTGGTGCGCCCGCCGGAACTCGGAGGCGAAAATCGCATCGATGCCGCGGACCGGCCGCGCCTGCGCCAGCATACGAGCCAGGCGTGCGGCGCGCTCGCGTCCCTCGAGGCTGAGCGGCGGATCGGGATCGGCCGAGCGTTCGGTCTCCGCGCTGCGCACGACGACCACCACCGTGGTGGCGCGCGCATCGAACAGCCAGGCGGCCGCCGCGACCAGCACCAGGAGGACGAAGACGGGGATGAGCAGCGGGAAGTAGAACGGGCGCCGACGCAGGTTGTCCAGATCGCGGTCCATTCGACCATCATACCATTCCGGGCCGCCCGCCCCGGGCGCCAGAACCGAGAACCAGCCCTCGCTTATTGCGCCCGCCGGGCGAGCAAGCCGTCCAGGCCGTTCGCAAAGGCCTGCCGGTCACGGTGGCTCAGGGCGGCCGGCCCGCCGGTCGAGACCCCGCTGCCGCGCAGCTCGTCCATGAAGTTGCGCATGGACAGCCGCTCACGGATGTTCTCCTTCGTGTACCGCTCGCCTCGTGGGCTCAACACATCCGCCCCCTTCTCGATTGCCTCGGCCGCAAGCGGGATGTCCGCAGTGATCACCAGGTCCCCGGGCGCCAGGCGCTCGACGATGTGCCGGTCGGCGACATCGAGACCGGCGGGCACCTGCACGAACCGGATATACGCCGAAGCCGGCACGCGCATGGCCTGATTCGCGACCAGTGTCACCCGTACCCGCGCACGCTCCGCCGCTCGGAACAGAATGTCCTTGATCACGCCCGGACAGGCATCGGCATCCACCCAAACCTGCATCGCTGCCTCAGAACTGCCGCGCGCGCCCGGTTCGTGCCCGCCCCGGCGAGCGTCGCAGACTCTCCACCTGTGTCTTCAATGCCCGGCTGATCTGCAGCTTCTGACCCGCGACACGCGTCTTCTGCAACTGCCGAAAAATGTCCTTCGGCATGCCTTCCGGCAGCTCGACGAAGCTGTGATCCTCACGAATGACGACCCGCCCGATGTACTCACCGCCCAGGCCCGCCTCGTTGGCGATGGCGCCGACGATGTTGCCGGGCTGCACACCGTGCGCGCGTCCCACTTCCACGCGGAACGTCTCCATGTTCCACTCGCGCGCGGCAGCCGGGCGTCGCGCCCTGCCGGCATCCGCGGCCGGCCGGTGCGGCCGCGCGGCACGTCGACCCTCGGGCGCCGGTTCGAAGCCCGCCGCGCGCGATGCGCCCGCCGTCGTCGGATGCCCGCCCGGCTCGCCGCCCCGACGACCCTGGGACGTTGCGCGCTCGGCGTCATCGCGATCCCCGCGGGTTACCTGCAGCGGCGGCCTTCCCTGCGCAATGCTGGCGAGCGCCGCGGCGATGTCGAGGGCGGCCACGCCGTGCTCGCGCTCGTAGCGCTCGATGAGGCCCCTGAAGGCCTCGGCTTCTCCGCTGCGGAGCGCGGCGCCGATCCGGTCGTAGAAGCGGGCCACACGCCGTTGGTTCACCTCTTCGAGGGTCGGCAATTCCATGGGCTCGAGGGGTTGCCGCGTGGCCCGTTCCATCACCCGCAGCATCCTGCGCTCGCGCGGCGCGATGAACAGGATGGCCTCGCCGCTGCGCCCGGCACGTCCGGTGCGCCCGATGCGATGCACGTACGATTCGGGGTCGTGCGGAATGTCGTAATTGAGGACGTGGCTCACCCGCTCGACATCCAGGCCGCGCGCCGCGACGTCGGTCGCCACGACGATGTCGATCTGCCCCGCTTTCAGTCTCGCGATGGTGCGTTCGCGCTGCGCCTGCGCAAGATCGCCGTTCAGGGCTTCGGCCGCGAAACCACGCGACGTCAATCGCTGTGTCAGCGCTTCGGTGGCGAGCTTGGTGCGCGTGAACACCAGCATGGCATCGAAGGCCTCCGTCTCCAGAATGCGCGTCAAGGCATCGAACTTGTGCGCAGCGCCCACCACACAATAGCGTTGCCGGATCCGGCTCGCCGTGTCGGTCTTGCCCTGCATCGTGAGCTCGACGGGCGCGCGCAGATGACGCTGGGCGATGCGGCGCACCGCCGGCGGCATGGTGGCCGAGAACAGCGCCATCTGCCGGTCCTCGGGCACCTGCTGCAGAATCCATTCCACGTCCTCGATGAACCCCATGCGCAGCATCTCGTCGGCTTCATCGAGCACGACATGCCTGAGCGTGGTCGGATCGAGCGTGCCGCGCTCGAGGTGATCCAGCACACGACCCGGTGTGCCGACCACGACATGCACGCCGCGCTCGAGGCGCTGCAGCTGCGGTGCGTAGGGTTGACCGCCATAAACTGCCAGCACCTCGAAGCCTTCCAAGTGCGCCGCATAGCGCCGGAAGGCCTCGGCGACCTGCATCGCCAGCTCGCG
>QGUO01000674.1 GCA_003242495.1 Pseudomonadota bacterium
GCCCGGATCCAGCCGTCTGTCGACCCTTGCGCGCGTTGGCCCAGGCCTCGCCCCCGATCCCTGCGATTTGGCGCTAATGCCTGATTCTCAAGCGCTTTCATCCCGTTGTAATAATCAGTTGCTGTAATGTTTCAGCCCCGGCCGGGTCCGCGAGGGACGACGGGGCCTCAGCGAGTTGCAGTCGAAACGCCGCGCAGGACATGACCGCCAAGCAAATACTGATCGTCGAGGATGAGCGTCCGATCCGGGAAATGAATGCCTTCGGGTTGCGTCGCAGTGGCTTCGAAGTGCGCGAGGCGGCCGACGTCACTTCGGCGCGCGCCAGCATTGCCGACCGCCGGCCGGACCTGGTGCTGGTCGACTGGATGCTCCCCGACATGAGCGGGCTCGAGCTCACGCGCGCCCTGAAGCGCGACAAGGACACCCAGGACATGCCCATCATCATGCTCACGGCCAGGGCCGAGGAACAGGACAAGGTGATGGGCCTCGACGGCGGGGCCGATGACTACGTCACCAAGCCGTTCTCGCCCCGCGAGCTGCTCGCCCGCATCAATGCCGTGCTGCGCCGTGCGGGCAACGGCATCAACGACGATGTGGTGGAGGCCGAGGGCCTGGTGCTCGACATCGGCAGCCAGCGCGTCACGGTCGGCGACCGCACCGTGCCGCTCGGGCCTACGGAGTACCGGCTGTTGTCGTTCTTCATGACACACGCCGAACGGGTGTACAGTCGTGCCCAGCTTCTCGATCGCGTCTGGGGCGGCAATGTGTATGTTGAAGAACGCACGGTCGACGTGCACATCCGGCGTTTGCGCAAGGCGCTGGAGCCCTACGACTACGATCGCTTCATCCAGACCGTGCGCGGCTCGGGCTACCGCTTCTCGACGCGTGCGGATTAGCGGACCGGGGGCGGGGCGCCCGGCGCCGTCCCACCGACCGCGCCGCCCGGCGCCCGGGTCCGCTGCGTTGTGTTCGATGCGTTGTCATGTCTGAGCCGATCAAGCCTGCCAAAGCCTCGATTTTCTCGCCCGTCCTGTGGCAGGCGTGCTGGCGCCTCGGCACGGTCCTGCTCCTGGCCCTGGCCGTGGGCGCGGCGGTGGGGCGCGTGGCGCTGGTCATGGCCTTGGCGCTCGGGGCGTACCTGGCGGTCCAGATCTGGAACCTGCTGCGCGTGGACCGCTGGCTGCGCAACCGGCGGACCGAGGCACCGCCGGACATGAGCGGCCCCTGGGGCGAGCTCGTCGCCCTGGTCAGCCGCATTTATCGCCGCAAGGTCTACCACCGCTCACGCGGGCGCACGCTGTTGCGCGAGTTCCAGCAGCTCACCACGGCCATGCCGGAGGGCGCGGTGCTGCTCGGCCCGGGCAACGAGATCCTGTGGTTCAACAGTCGCGCCAAGGAATGGCTGGGGCTCAGGCGCAAGCGCGACTTCGGCATGCGCATCGAGAACCTGGTGCGGCATCCGGATTTCATCGAGTACCTGCGCCGCGGCGAGGCGGGCGAGGGCGTGGTGGTGTACGCGTCCGGGGACGGCGGCCGGTGGCTGTCAT
>QGUO01000675.1 GCA_003242495.1 Pseudomonadota bacterium
TAGAAGAAGATCAGGTCGAGGCGGACGAACTCGTTAACGAAGGCGTCGAGCGTCGGGAAAAAAAGGTCGTCCCGCGCGACGTTGCAGCGGTGCGTGCTGGCGCGCACGCCCGTGGCTTCGCACTGCGCGCGCGTCCGGGCGAGGTCCTCGGTGTTCACGTCGAGCAGTGCGAGATTGGCGCCGCGCGCAGCGAAGGCGAGCGCCATGGCCCGTCCGATGCCGCGGCCTGCGCCGGTGATTACCGCGAGCTTGCCCTCGAGCTGCATTGTCATTCTCCGCGGGTCGGTGCGACGGCGCGGGATGTTAGCCGCTTCTTTTTGCGATGCACAAGAGGGACTTGTACGCGCTGAGGCGGCGACAGACGCACTAGCTCGACCCCTTGCGCGTCGCATGCGGCGCGCGGTCGGCCGGCGACGACGCGTCCACCCAGCCGGGTGCACGGCGCTCGAGGAAGGCCGACAGGCCTTCTTTGCCTTCGGGGCTCGCGCGCAGGCGGGCCAGCAATTCGGCGGTCTCGGCCGCGAGCGTGTCGTGCTCCATGATCGTGCCCACGCGGCGTACCAGCCGCTTGGCTGCGCGTATCGCCCGAGGACCGCCCTTGAGGAGCGCATCGACCTGCGCGGCGATGGCAGCATCCAACGCCGGCGCGGGCACTGCGGCGTGCACCAGCCCCAACCGCTGCGCTTCGCGGGCGTCGAAGCGCTCGGCAGTCAGGAACAGGCGACGTGCGGCACGGGCACCGATCGCGGCGATGACATAGGGAGAAATGGTGGCGGGCACGATGCCGAGGCGCACTTCCGTCAGCGCGAAGCACGCGGTTTCGACGGCGATGGCGACGTCTGCGCAGGCCACCAGGCCGACGCCGCCGCCGAATGCGTTGCCGTTGATGCGTGCCACCACGGGCCGCTCCAGAGTGTCGAGCCGGTGCAGACAGTCGGCGAGCAGCCGGGCGTCTGCGACGTTCTCGGCCTCGCTGGCATGCAGCATGGTGCGCATGTGGGCGATGTCCGCGCCGGCGCAGAAGCTCGCCCCGGCGCCGGTGAGCACCACCACGCGCACGTTGGGGTCGGCCTCGACGGCGGCGAGGGCGTCGTGCAACGCGCGTACCGTTGTCTGGTCAAGCGCATTGTGCTTTTCCGGCCGCTTGAGCGTGAGCGTGGCCACCCCGCGCGCGTCGATCGAGGTAGACACCACGTCGGTCACCTGATGCTCGCTGCCATGAGGGTTGCCCGTCTCCGCACGTCTTGATCTCCGGAAGGAACATCATGCAAGGCGCTGCCAGATGCCGCGCGGGGAGGCGGCCACCCTCGGTGATGGCGCGCGGATTGCAACGCCGCGCAACGCAGGCGAGCCTGCCGTGCCTCGCGTGCGGCAGGCGGCAGGCTCACGACCCCGGCACGATTTCCACCGCCATCGCGGTCGCCTCGCCACCGCCGATGCACAGCGCGGCGATGCCGCGCTTGCCGCCGCGTCGGCGCAGGGCATGCACCAGCGAGGTGAGGATGCGCGCGCCGGTGGCGCCGATCGGGTGGCCGAGCGCACAGGC
>QGUO01000278.1 GCA_003242495.1 Pseudomonadota bacterium
GTGTGCGCGTCGCTGCATTGTCCGCTGCCGCCGCTGGTCGGCGCGCACACGGCGCAGGCGTAGGCGAACCGCGCGGCCCGACCTGCGTCGTTCGGCGCCGCCGGGCGGTGATCCCGCGGGAACTTGGCGCGTCCGGTGGACTCCGATGGATCGGGCCGCTCGACTGCGGGCGGCCCGGTTTGCGCGTGGCGGGGGCCGCTTTGCCCACCCGCACGCCGCCCTGCGCCGGCGCTTGACTTGCCTTGGCGTGCCTGTATATATCTCCAGGTCTCCGCCGCATCGGCGGCCGTCTTCCAGGGTCCCATGTCGTCTTCCTCCATCCGCATTCGCGGTGCGCGCCAGAACAACCTCAGGAATCTCGACGTCGATTTGCCGACGAACGAGCTGATCGTCGTCACCGGCGTGTCCGGTTCCGGCAAGTCCTCGCTGGTGTTCGACACCCTGTACGCGGAAGGTCAGCGGCGTTACGTGGAGACCTTCTCGCCCTATGCGCGCCAGTTCCTCGACCGCATGGACAAGCCGCAGGTCGACCGCATCGAGGGCATTCCGCCGGCCATCGCCATCGACCAGACCAACCCGGTACGCACCTCGCGCTCCACCGTGGGCACGATGACCGAGCTCAACGATCACCTGAAGCTTCTGTACGCGCGTGCCGCGCAGCTCTACTGCCGCGGTTGCGGCGCGCCGGTGCGGCGCGACTCTGCGCATAGCATCCACCAGGCGCTCGAAGAGCGTCTCGCGGCCGCGCCGCTGCGTGACAGCCGCATCGTGGTGACCTTCCCGGTGCCCGTGCCACACAACTTTCGCGAGGAGGAAGTGCTCGCGCTGCTCGAGCGACAGGGCTACACGCGAATCCATGCGCGCCACGTCCCCGCGGGCGGCACGGCCTCCGGGAGCCGGCGCGGCCGCGGGCGGCGCAACGCGAAGACGGCGAAGCGGGCGGCGCCGGCGCAGGACGATCCGCAGGTCGTGCTCGAGGTGGTGCAGGACCGGATCCGCTTTGCCGGTGCGGATTCGGCGCGCATCGTCGAGGCGCTCGAGAGCGCGCTGCACGTCGGCCAGGGCAAGCTCAGCGTGCATGTGATGCCGGAGGAAGGGGCACCGCGGGTGTGGCGTTTCTCCTCGGATCTGCATTGCGCCGACTGCGACATCCACTACCAGGAACCCACCCCGAGCCTGTTCTCCTTCAATTCGCCGCTGGGCGCCTGCGAGGCGTGCCGGGGCTTCGGGCGGATCATCGGCATCGACTTCGGCCTGGCGGTGCCGGACGAGAGCAAGTCGCTCGAGGGCGGCGCCGTGCGTCCCTGGCAGAGCGAGTCGTATGCGGAATGCCAGGCGGATCTGCTCAAGTTCGCGCGCAAGCGCGGGGTGCCCGTGGACGTGCCGTGGCGCGAGCTGTCGCCGGCGCAGCGCGAGTGGGTGCTCGAAGGCGAGGGCAGCTGGGACGACGGCGTATGGTACGGCGTGCGGCGGTTCTTCGAGTGGCTCGAAAGCCGGGCCTACAAGATGCACATCCGGGTGCTGCTCTCGAAGTACCGTGCGTACACACCGTGCACGACCTGCAACGGTGCGCGCCTGAAGACCGACGCACTTCTGTGGCGGATCGGAACCTTGGCGGATGCTGAGGCGGTTCTGGATGCAAACGCGCGCTTCCGTCCGGTCGGTGTCGACTGTTCCGATGAGGCGCTCGCGCGCCTGCCCGGGCTCAACATCCACGAGCTCATGCTGTTGCCGATCGAGCGCTGCGCGACCTTCTTCGAGAGGCTGTCACTGCCTGCGCCGCTCGATGAGGCGGCCGACCTGGTGCTGCGCGAGGTGCGCACGCGCCTCGGTTATCTGCGGGAGGTCGGGCTCGGCTACCTCACGCTCGATCGCCAGTCGCGCACCCTTTCGGGCGGCGAGGTTCAGCGCATCAATCTCACCACCGCCCTCGGCACATCCCTGGTCAACACGCTGTTCGTGCTCGACGAGCCCTCCATCGGCCTGCATCCGCGCGACATGGGGCGCGTCATCGAGGTGATGCGCCGGCTCAAGCAGGCCGGCAACTCGCTGGTCGTCGTGGAGCACGATCCGCAGGTCATGGCCTGTGCCGATCGGATTCTGGACATGGGCCCGGGGCCGGGCGAGCGCGGTGGAAACATCGTGTTCTACGGTGAGCCGCGGGCACTCGAACAGGCCACCGGTTCGCTCACGGCCGAGTATCTGACCGGGCGCCGGCAGGTCAACGGCGTGGCCTCGGGCCCGCAGGCGGAGGAGGATGGGCAGGCGGCGCGCCGCGACGCGGCCCGCCGGGATGCCGCCCTGGTTCTGCGCGGCGCCCGGCAGCACAACCTCAAGCAAATCGACGTGCGTATTCCGCTCGGCGCCCTGGTGTGCCTGACGGGCGTGTCGGGATCCGGCAAGTCCACGCTGGTGCAGGATGTCCTGTATCCGGCGCTGCTGAAGCATTTCGGCAAGCCCACCGAGGCGCCTGGGAGTTTCGAGCGTCTGGAGGGCGCGGAGGCCCTTGCGGGCGTGGTGATGGTCGATCAGGCGCCCATCGGGCGCACCACGCGTTCCAACCCGGCGAGCTACGTGGGCGCGTTCGACGTGATCCGCAAGCGCTTCGCCGCCGAGCGCGTCGCCAAGGAGCGCGGCTACACGCCTGGTACCTTCAGCTTCAACTCCGGCGACGGCCGTTGTCCGACCTGCGGAGGCAATGGCTTCGAGCACGTGGAAATGCAGTTCCTTTCCGACGTGTACCTGCGCTGCGCCGACTGCAATGGCAGTCGTTATCGACCCGAGGTGCTGGAGGTGACCGTGGAGCGCGGCGGCGTCCGTCGCAGTATCGCCGACGTGCTCGACATGACGGTCACGGAAGCCATGGAATTCTTCGCGGACGATCGCGAGGTGCTCGCGCGGCTCACGCCGCTGGCGGAGGTCGGCCTCGAATACCTGAAGCTCGGTCAGCCGGTGCCCACGCTCTCGGGCGGAGAGGCCCAGCGGCTGAAGCTGGCCGGGCACCTGGCCGAGGCCGGCGACAGGACAGCGGGACGGGGCGCCGTCCCACGCGGCGCGGCCCGCCGCGCCGGGAAGCTCCGGTCCGCCGCCGCAGACGAAGCCAGCGTGCCAGGCCGTGCGTCGGGCGGCACGTTGTTCCTGTTCGACGAGCCCACCACGGGCCTGCACTTCGACGATATCGCCAAGCTGCTGCGCGCCTTCCGGCGCCTGCTGGACGCCGGCAACTCGCTGCTGGTCATCGAGCACAATCTGGACGTGATCGCGGCCGCGGACTGGATCATCGACCTGGGGCCGGAGGGCGGCGAAGGCGGCGGCGAGGTCGTGTGTGCGGGCACGGTGGAGGCGGTGAAGCGCTGCGAGCGCTCGCATACGGGCCACGCGCTCCGGGAGGCGGCGCTCGGCTTGCTGAACGGCGTGCCGCAGGGCGGCGCCGGGGTCGCGGAACCGTCCCTCCCCGAGCCGTGCGCGCATCGTGGCAGTGCCGTGGCGGCCGCGGCGCCCTGCATCGCCATTCACGGCGCTCGCGAGCACAATTTGAAGAACATCGACGTCGTGCTGCCGCGCGAGCGGTTCACGGTCGTGACCGGCGTTTCAGGGTCCGGCAAGTCGACGCTCGCCTTCGACATCGTGTTCGGCGAAGGCCAGCGACGCTATCTCGAGTCCCTGAATGCGTATGCGCGCCAGTTCGTGCAGCCCGCCGCGCGCCCGGACGTCGATGCCATTTTCGGCATTCCGCCCACCGTCGCCATCGAGCAGCGCACCAGCCGCGGTGGGCGCAAGAGCACCGTGGCGACGCTCACCGAGATCTATCACTTCCTGCGCCTTTTGTACGTGAAGCTCGGGACGCAGCATTGCCCGGACTGCGACGTGCCCATCGAGCCGCAGAGCTTCGAGTCCATTGCCGCACGCCTCGCCAAGGACTACCGGGGTCGCACCGTCACCCTGCTCGCGCCCCTGGTCGTGGCCCGCAAGGGCTACTACACCGACCTCGCGGCCTGGGCCGCCAAGAAGGGCCATGCACACCTGCGTGTGGACGGCAAGCTGCTGCCCACCGACAAGTGGCCGCGGCTCGATCGTTTCAAGGAGCATACGATCGAGCTGCCGGTGTTCACGGCGAAGATTGCGCCGGGCGTCGACAAGGCCCTGCGCGCCGGCCTGCACGCAGCGCTCGAGCACGGCAAGGGTGTGGTGCACGTGCTCGCCAATGAGCGGGCGTCGGGGCCGGTGACGGTGTTCTCGACCCGGCGGGCGTGTCCATCCTGCGCGCGCAGTTTCGCGGAGCTCGATCCGCGGCTGTTTTCGTTCAACTCCAAGCACGGCTGGTGTGAGAGCTGTTTCGGCACGGGCCTGGAGATGCGCGGTTTCGATGCCGAGCAGAGCGGCGAGGAGATCTGGTGGAACGAGCGGTTCGAAGGTGAGACACGGGCGTGTCCGTCCTGTGCCGGGCAGCGCCTCAATCCGACGGCGCTGCACGTGCGGTTCCGTGGCCAGTCGATCGCCGAAATGACTGCGCAATCGGTGAGCCAACTGCGCGGCGCCATCGAACGCCTGAATCTCAAGGGACGCGAGGCGGAGATCGCGCGCGACCTGGTGGCCGAGATCGCTTCGCGACTCCGGTTCCTCGAGGACGTGGGGCTCGGCTATCTCGCGCTCGACAGGTCGGCGCCCACGCTGTCCGGCGGCGAAGCACAACGGATTCGTCTCGCCGCGCAGCTCGGCTCGAACCTGCAGGGGGTCTGCTACATCCTCGATGAGCCGACCATCGGGCTGCATCCTCGCGACAACGGCATCCTGCTCGACGTGCTCGCGCGCCTGGCCGACAAGGGCAACTCGCTGCTGGTCGTCGAGCACGACGAGGACACCATCCGGCGGGCCGACTACGTCGTGGATCTCGGGCCGGGAGCGGGTACGCGCGGCGGGCAGGTCGTGGCCGCCGGCACGGCCGAGGAGCTGGCGCGTGCGCCGCAGTCCGTCACCGGGCGCTTGCTGCGGAAGCCGCTGCGGCATCCCCTGGCGGCCCGCCGCGCCGTGAACCGACGCACGGCGGCGCTGGTGGTGCGCCGGGCGGACCTGCACAACCTCAAGCGGGTGACGGTGCGCGTGCCGCTCGGGCGGCTGGTCGTGATCACCGGCGTGTCCGGTTCCGGCAAGTCGACGCTGGCGCGCGACGTGTTGCATGACAACCTGAAGATGTGTGTCTCGCAGGAGGGGGGGCGCCGCCGGCGCGCGGGCAAGGCGGTGCACTGGCAGGGCTGTGCCGAGATTGCCGGCTGGGAGCACATCGGCCGGGTGTTGGAAGTCGACCAGACGCCGATTGGCAAGACGCCGCGCTCCTGCCCTGCGACCTACGTGGGGTTCTGGGATGATGTCCGTCGCCTGTTCGCCGAGACGCCCGAGGCGCGGA
>QGUO01000279.1 GCA_003242495.1 Pseudomonadota bacterium
GTCGAGCGCGGGACTGATGGCGAGCGGGAACAGCGTGGTGACGATGACAAAGAAGATCAGGGGCTGCAGCACCTGGTCCCAGTGGCGCAAGGCCATTTTCAGGTCGCGCCACACCACCAGGCCGGCGATGCGCCCCAGCCCGGGCGCGGGTGGCGCCGGCACCGGTGCGGACAGGCCTTCCCTGCCCTGCGGCGGCAGATATCCGGCCGGGCGCCGCGTCATCGCTGTAGCTCCAAGGTCCGAGCACCCGCATACCCCTCCAGCAACAGCTGGTGTGCCGCCGTCAGAATCATGCCCCCGCCCTGCAGATGTTCTGCCATGCATTGCTCCACGCGCGCAATGCCGGCCGCGTCAAGATTCGTGGTGGGTTCATCAAGTATCCACAGGCGGGCGCCGCTCAGCAGGACGCGCGCCAAGGCGACGCGCCGGCGCTGACCGGCCGACAGCAGGCGCACGTGCAGGTCGGCGCAGGCCGGGATCTCGAGGCGTTCCAGCATGTCCAGGCACATTTCCCGGGTGACGTCGTCCCGGCGCAGCGCCACTTCGAACATGAGGTTTTCGAGCGCGGTCAGGTCGGCCTTCAAGGCATTGGCATGCGCCAGATAGGCGAGCGCGCCGTGAAACTCCCCACGGCTGCGCTCGATCGGCCGCCCGTTCCAGGCCACCTCGCCGCTCTCGACCGGCAGCAGGCCGCAGGCACAGCGCAGCAGGCTGCTCTTGCCCACGCCGTTCGGCCCGACCACCTGCAACAGCTCGCCCGCGTGCAGGTCGAAGGAAATGCCGCGTAACAAATGCCGCTCCCCGCGCCACAGGTGCAGGGCTCGAACCGACAAGGCTGGCAGGGATGATGAGGTCTGGTCTGTCACGAGCGGGTCATGGAGCCTGGAACGACCGCGGCGCGCCTGCCCTGGGGATGCTGGATCCGGCGCTCTGTACCCGCGAGCGCCCGCACGCTGGCGCGGCTGGATTGTTCTGGGGCGCGGAGTGTACCAGATCGCTCCCGCGCCGCCCCGGGTCGCGGCGTGCATTCCCGCGGACGGCAGGCGCCGCGCGCGAACCATGCGGTGAGGCTACAATCGCCCTGCCCCCAATGCCCGGGTGGCGAAATTGGTAGACGCAAGGGACTTGAGTAATTGAGCACCCGGCGCGGAAACGGCCGTGGTGAATGGGGTCAAATTCGGGGAAACAGCCCCACGTCGGCGCGAAGCCGGCGTGCCTGCAATCCCGAGCTAAACCCGCGTTCGTTCGAACACGCGCGTCGAGCGATCCGGGGAAGTGTAGAGACTTGACGGCCCCTGCCTAACTCCCGCACGGCTCGCCGGGCGGGACATGGCAAAGAGAAAGTCCAGACCCCAAATGAGCCGAGGGGATGACACCTCACGGCTCAGCAGCGAAAGCTGTAGTGGGTAAGAAAATCCCTCGGAGGAGACTCCGTACCGGTTCGAGTCCGGTCCCGGGCACCATTACCTCACCTCCAGCGATGTGCAAACAGCCCGCGTTGTCCCGGGGGCGTTGCGGTCTACGCAGACCAGCGCTCGACGCCTCAGCCATCGATGGATCTTCAAACGTTGCTACGGTCTTGCCGGCGGGTTCGTTAGTGCCGCTGGATTCGATGGCCGTTGAACAGAACGCCATCGGGCTTTGGAGCTAGGCAGAGTAAACAGATCATCGACGCGTACCCCCTCCACCACTTCGCCCCACTGTCACCGGGATCGCGTCGAAAGAGGATCGAAGCTTACCCAGAGTGACCTTGTTGAGCTGAAAACTTCAGAGACGAGCACACCGTCACAGCGTCGCTATTAGTTGATTGGCCATGCCCTCAAATGCAGTGAAGGCAGTTTCGAACGCTGTGCGCTCCCCACCGTAGATCAAAGGCAACACTTTCTGGTCGTACTGCTTGCGAAGGATGCCATTGGTTCTCGCCTGCTCGAGTGTCGATCGGAGCGCACCGATAGGATCAGCATAGAACGACGGAAACTGTCCTCGGTACTCCTCCGCGTCCCCCGTCACGATTGCAGGAAATACTTGAGTGGCTGCGTCAATTTCTTGGGGTTGCTCGCAGCCAATCCGGTACACGTCATAGACATGCCGCACAAGCGCAGGATCGATATCGTGCTTCGAATTCGCGCCCCAAGACGGATTCAATTTCGAGGCGAGTCCTATCCTTCTAAGTCTGATTTGCATTCATTGCGCCCACCCGCAACTCGGTCGGCAGCGCCGGAATGGCCGCCGCAATCACCTGCTGCCGTGCGCGGCTGATGCCATAGATGACACGCTGCCCACGCGCACTGCGATCCCAGGCCCAGCCCTGGCCTTCGAAGGGCACGTCGATGGTCGTCACATACTCCAGCGTCACGCCCGAACGCGGCAGGCGCAGCACGTACAGTTCGGCTGCATCGTGACCGGTGGTATAGAGCAGTCCGTCGTCGCCCCAGTCCCCGCCCGAGCAGGCACTGCGGCCCCAGGTGGCGATCACCTGCGGCGGAAACAGCCACGAGCGCAGCATCTGCCAGTCATCATTGAACTCCCCGAGATACGTGGAGCGCTGGTCGTGACCAGGCATCGTGCCCGCATCGTTGTAGTAGGCGAAGCAGGCCCACCACGAGCCCTTGTGGCGCACCGCCCAGGTCAGTGAGCCCGGGCGCACGCCGAGGCTGTGACTCGCAATGGGCTGCAAGGTGCGCGTGTCGTGGGTCTCCAGCGAGCTCGCCGGTGGCAGCTGCGGGAAGTTCGAGTGCGCGAGCACCAGACGGTCGCCCTCCACGTACCCCGCATTGAAGTGCACGATGGGTCCGCCCCGCGGACTGATCCACTCGGCGACACGCTCGCCCGTATCCTTGCGATGCTTCACCAGCACGTGGTTGCCAATGCCATAGAAGTGCTCGGCATCGACTGCCGCGGCCTGGTTTGCCTCGCGCACATGCCATCGGCCGAGCTCCTTGGCCACGAGTCCGTGGCGCTCGAGCGCCGGTGGTGGCGCGACGGGCAGCGAATCCAGCCAGCGACGATACTCTGCCCGCAACCCGGCAACATCCGCTCCCGAGGCGCGCCCCACTGGACCCGCCGCGGACGCAAGGGCGGCCAAACCGAACAATGCCTGGCGTCTGTCGATGTGCATGACCATCAGAACCGGCTGGTGAGCTCGAGGCTCCAGGTGCGGCCGTTCAGCAGGTTTTGGCTCACTGCCGGGTTATAGCCGAATCCACCCGTGGCCAGCGGCGGTTTCTCGTCCGTGACGTTCGCGATGGTCAGCCGCGCACGGGTATCGCCCAGCCATCCCAGGCCGGAGGCGAAGTGATACCCCAGCGACAGATTGCCGCTGATCACGGGATCGATCACCCGCCGATATACCGTGCTGGTGTCCGTGGGATGATAGGCCATGATGTAATCAGGCCGTCCGAGGCTTTCGTAGACGCTTTCCGATACCGACGCCGTGTCAACGGTCTTGCCGATGTGATAGATGCCGAGGTTGGCATTCCACGGGCCGTGGTCCCAGGCGATGTTGGTCGTGCTGCGCCACCGGGCGGCCCCGCCGGCATACAGGCCGTTCTCCACCACGGGCGTGACGCCCGTGGCATTCACATGACTGGCCCGCCAGAGCCAGCTCGCTTCCGTGCTCACCACGATCCGGCCCCAGGACTGACGCGGCATGACGTAGCGAAGGCCCACGTCCACGCCGCGATGCTCGCTGGCATTGAGGTTCACGAACGGCTGGTTGCGCGACCAGATGCGACCCGCCGGCGCCGCGGGATTGTCGGGATTGGCCGCGTTCCACGCGGCGAATAGCGCACGATCCTCATCCGTGAGTGGCAGGCGCACCACGTCCGGATCGCCCTTGTACTGGTCCGTGCCACTGCCGACGTCGATGTCGTTGGGATCCACGCCTGCGGCGATCTGTTGTGCCGTATACGCGCGCAGCAGCGCCGCGTCGCTCTCGAGCAGCTGCGTGGTGCTGCGGCTGCCCAACAGATTGGTGCGCGTGATCTTCCAGTAGTCGGCCGTGATCGACAGGCCATCGACGCCCGGCACATCGAGCACGAAGCCGAATGTCAGTCCCTTCGATTCCTGAGGCTTGAGATCGGGATTGCCGCCGAAATAGCCGCGCGTCGTGTAGCGCCCCTCGTTGGTGTAAGGGTTGCGGTAGACGTCGAGATCGCCATCCGTCGAGATGCTCCAGCGCGGGCTGGTGTACAGCGCGGCAAGGCTCGGGGCCATGAAGCCCTTGTTCATGGAGGCACGCAGCATCAGCCACGACACCGGACGCCAGTTCGCGCCGAACTTGGGCTTCAGGGTGTTGCCGAAATCACTGTAGTCCTCGTAGCGTGCCGAGGCGCTGACCTCCATGCTGTACAGCATGGGCCACGACTGCGCCGGGGTGACCAGCGGCACCACGACTTCGCCATACGCGCTGAGCACGTCGCGATCGCCGATGACATCCGGTCGCGCCGGATGTAGCAGGAAATCGTTGTTGGTCGGATCGAGCCCCGAATCCGGCGGATTCTCACCGTGATACGGCGGACGCGTATCGCGCAGGTCCTCGTGGCGATACTCCGCACCGAACGCGGCCTGTACGTCCCTGCCCCGCCAGCTGGACAGCGTGCCGTTGGCGCGCACATCGGCGCCCGCCCGGGAGCTGCGCGCCCTGCGCAGGTAGGTCTCGGAGAATGAATCGATGACCGATTGCGGATTCGTATACGGCTGATCGATGACCACGGCGCCGTCGGCGATGCGGAAGGTGTAGCCGAAGGGGTTGAGGGCATCGGCGTCGGTGCGCAATGCCGCCGCCTGCAGCAGACTTTCGCGCACGTCGGGCGTCGCGCCGTCCTTGCCGTTGACCTCGTTGTAGAACACCGAGCTCTCCCAGCTCCAGGAGGTGTCGCCGATCACGCCACGCAGACCGGCGGTCAGGCGCAGCGCGTCGTTGTCGGTCACGATGGTTTCCGGCGCGAGATCCGGGATGGTCATCCGGGAGATGCGGATCTCCTGCGGCGTGCCCACGAGCCGGGTGACACCGTCACCGTTCGGATCGTAGAAGCTCGAGCCATACGGGTTGTACGGGTTGTCTGCCGACAGCACCACGAATCCGTCCGTGCCCGGCGCATTCAGAGACAGGGGCTGGCGGCGCATGGTGGACTTCGCCGAGTAGTAGCTCACGTCGCCGAACGCCGTGACTCGGTCGGTCAAGTCGAACTCGGCGGACAGGAATGCATCCCAGCGGCGCACCCGTGGCGCGGCGAAGCCGAACTGGTTGAGATCGAGATAGAACTCCGGGTTCTCCGTGCGCGTCGGCGCAACCGTCGTGAGGGCAGGCACGCCGTCGACCGGCCTGAAGTAATGGTTGGTCGGGTCGTCGCCGACCTGGAAGGTGGGCCAGTATCCGCGATCCAGTCGCGCAT
>QGUO01000676.1 GCA_003242495.1 Pseudomonadota bacterium
GTTCGAGCACCTGTGTCGCACCGAAGGCCTGTCATGAGCCGGATCGCTGCTCGTGGCCGCCGGCCAGGGTGCGCCCGGACGGCCAAGCTTGTGCCCCTGCGTGGGCATTCCTAAAATCCGGCGGCCACGGTGGACTACCGGGTACGCCAGCTTCTATTCCCCACAGAGACACTGCAGAGCCCGACATGGCGTGGAACGAACCCGGCGGCGACTCCGGCGGCAAGCGCAACCCCTGGGGTAACAAACGCCCCGAGCAGGGGCCTCCCGATCTCGACGAGGTCGTGCGCAACCTCCAGCGACGACTCTCGGCCCTGTTCGGCGGGGCGGGCGCAGGCCGCGGCGGCGGCTCCGGCCCCGGCGGCGGGTCGACGCGCGGCTTCGGCATCGGCGTGGTGGTGGGGGCGCTGCTGTTGGTCTGGGCGCTGTCGGGTGTGTATTCGGTGGACGCGGCCGAGCGCGGAGTGGTGCTCCCCTTTGGCAAGCACGTGGCGACCACGGAGCCGGGACTGCGCTGGCATCTGCCCTGGCCGATCGAAACCCGCCAGCTGGTGAACATCGCGAGCATCGAGAGCTTCACCAGAGAGATTCGCATGCTGACCTCCGACGAGAACCTGGTGGACATCCACCTCGCCGTGCAGTACCGGCGCGCCAACCCGCTCGACTACGTGTTCAACGTGCAGAACCCCGAGATGACGCTGGGCGAGGTCAGCGAGAGCGCCATCCGCGAGACCATCGGCCGCAGCCGCCTCGACGAGGTGCTCGAGTCCGGCCGCCAGGAGATCGTGGCGCTCACCAAGGTGCTGATCCAGCGCACGCTCGATGCATACGGCACGGGCCTGGAAGTCACGACGGTCAACCTCCAGGGAGTGAGCGTCCCCGGTGAAGTCGCACCGGCGCAGCAGGACGCCATCAAGGCGCGCGAGGACCGTGAACGGCTCGCCCTCGAGGCGCAGGCTTATGCGAACGACCTGATTCCGCGCGCCCGCGGCGCCGCGGAGCGCCAGCTTCAGGACGCACAGGCCTATCGCGCACGCGAGATCGCCAATGCCGAGGGTGAGGCGCAGCGCTTTCTGCAGCTGCTCGCCGAGTACGAGCGCGCGCCGAGCGTCACGCGCGAACGTCTCTACATCGAGACCATCGAGGAAGTGCTCGCCTCGAGCAAGAAAGTCATGATCGATGCGGAAGGCTCCGGCAACGTGTTGTACCTGCCGATCGACCGCATGCTCGAGCAGGGGCGCCGCCCGTTGCGCTCCGAGACTTCGGTCGAGGAGATGCTACAGGAGCGTCCGTCGAGCGGGGCGATGTCGCCGGGCACCGAGGACCGCCGCGCACGGGGGACGCGTTGATGGCAAACCGTGGAATCATCGCATTGTTGATCTTGCTGGCCGTGGCGGCGGTCGTGCTGGCCATGTCCGCTTTCACGGTGCGCGAGACCGAGCTCGCCATCAAGTTCCGCTTCGGCGAGATCGTGAAGGCGGATTACGAGCCGGGACTGCACTTCATGATCCCGATGATCAACAACGTGCGTAAGTTCGACAAACGC
>QGUO01000677.1 GCA_003242495.1 Pseudomonadota bacterium
ACGGCGAATGCATTCGACTGGACGGCGCCATCCGGATGGCGCCGTCCAGTCGAATGCATTCGCCGTTGAGCATGGGGTTCTCGCAAATGTGCGCGACCAGCGCCGCGTATTCCTCCGGACGGCCGAGCCGCGGCGGGAAGGGGACCTGTTTGCCCAGGGAGTCCTGCGCTTCCTGTGGCAGCTGCGCCATCATGGGCGTCTTGAAAATGCCCGGCGCAATGGTCATCACGCGAATGCCCAGCCCCGACAGGTCGCGCGCCATGGGCAGCGTCATGCCCACGATACCACCCTTGGAGGCGGAGTAGGCCACCTGGCCGATCTGCCCGTCGAAGGCGGCCACCGAGGCGGTCATGACGATGAGACCGCGCTCGCCGTCCGCATTGGGCGTGTTGGCCTGCATGGCCGCCGCCGCGGCCTTGGACACGAGCAGCGTGCCGATCAGGTTCACCTCGACGACCTTGCGGAACATTGCGCCGGGCATCGGGCCTTCCTTGTTGACGATGCGGCGCGGTGCACCGATGCCTGCGCAGTTCACCACCAGATCGAGCCCGCCCATGTCGCTCACCGCACGGGCGATGGCGGCATCGACGGCGGCCTCGTCCGTCACGTCGAGGACCTGGAAGCGTGCGGCCGGACCGAATGCCTGCGCGGCCGCCTCGCCGCCGGCCTGATTGACGTCGAGCAGGGTCACTTGCGCGCCGGCGGCGATCAGGCGCTGCGCCGTGGCGTGCCCCAAGCCCGAAGCGCCCCCGGTGATCACTGCACGTACCTGGTTCAGCTGCATGACACGAGCCTCCGGAAACCTGGTTGGGGTGAGCGCCGGGCGATCAGACCCGCTGTGCACCATCCACTTCGATCACCCGACCCGAGAAAAAGTCGTTCTCCGCGATGAACACTGCCGCGTGCGCCATTTCCGCCGGCTCGGCCATGCGTCCGAGCGGCACGGCGGCGAGCGCGCGCTCGATCATGTCCGGGCGCATGCCGTCGACGATGTCCGTGCGGGTGAAGCCCGGCGCGATGGCCCCGGTACGGATCCCATAACGTGCGAGCTCCTTGGCCCAGACGACCGTCATGGCGACCACGCCTGCCTTGGCTGCCGAGTAGTTGGTCTGACCGATGTTGCCGCTGCGTGAGAGACTCGAGACGTTGATGATGACACCGCCGTTGCCGAGCGTGGCCATGCGTGCGGCGGCTTCGCGCCCGCCGAGGAACACGCCGGTGAGATTCACGTCGATGACCGACTGCCACTGCTCGAGCGACATGCGGCCGACGACCTGGCCTTCCTTGACTTTCACCAGCATGGCATCGCGGATGATGCCGGCATTGTTGATCATCACGTCGAGGCGGCCGAACTCGTTCACGACGGCGTCGAGCGTCGTGCACACCTCGTCTTCCCGCGCGACGTTGCAGCGGTGCGTGCTGGCGCGCACGCCCGTGGCTTCGCACTGCGCGCGCGTCCGGGCGAGCTCCTCGGTGTTCACGTCGAGCAGTGCGAGATTGGCGCCGCGCGCAGCGAAGGCGAGCGCCATGGCCCGTCCGATG
>QGUO01000280.1 GCA_003242495.1 Pseudomonadota bacterium
TCGTCGCGCTGCCCGCGTTGTCGATGGCCTGCGTCCTCCTCGCCAACGGCGAGGAGCTGTACACGGTGGTCGACGGCAACAAGGTCGACGACAAGACGCTTGCCGGCTGGAAGACGTGGCGGGCGCTCGCCTGCGAGCGCTGCCACGGCGCCCAGCAGGAGGGCGCAGTCGGCCCGTCGCTCATCGATTCCTTGAAAACGATCAGCAAGGAGCAGTTCCATCACCAGGTGATGAAAGGCAACGTCGAGAAAGGCATGCCGCCCTTCGAGTCGAGCAAAATGATCCAGGAGAACTGGGAGGGGCTGTATGCCTACCTGAAGGGCCGCTCGGACGGGAAGATCAAGCCTGGGCGGCTCTCGCCCATCGACGAATCCTCGAAGTGAAGGACGCGGTAAACGGAGGTCGCGTAATGGCTGTGGCGCGCGCGGATGGCGTGGCACTCGGCCGGGCCCGGGGGGTGGTCGGCAACGCCGGCCCCCACCGGGGTCGGCGTTGGCTCGCGCTCGGATGCCTGTTCGGGTGCGTGGCGGTCGCGGTGGCCAATGCGGCGGAGTCCTCGCATGAACTTCCCGGCGGCGAGGCGCTGCGAGTCTGCGCCGACCCGCACAACATGCCGCTGTCGAACGATCGCGGCGAAGGTTACGAGAACCGTCTCGCCGAGGCGCTGGCGGCCGATCTCGGCCGCAAGGTGGAGTACACGTTCTTTCCACAACGCATCGGCTTCGTGCGCAATACCCTGCGCTCGCGCGACCCGACCACACGGATGTACAAGTGCGATTTGATCATGGGCGTGCCGAAGGGCTACGAGCTCACGGCCACGACCCAGCCCTACATGCGCTCGACCTATACGATGGTCTTTCGCAGGGAAGGCGTGCTCGCCGGCATCCAGCGTCCCGAGGACCTGCTCGCGCTGCCGGCCGAGCAGCGCGGCAAGCTGAGAATCGGGGTCTTTACGCAGTCGCCGGCCAACGATTGGCTGCTGCGCAACGGCTTGATCCAGCAGGCAGTCAGCTATTCACACCAGACCGGGGATCCCGAGTTGTCCCCGGGGGACACCATCGAGCGCGCGCTGGCGGACGGTGACGTCGATGTCGCCATCGTCTGGGGGCCGATCGCCGGTTTTCTCGCCGGCCGCCATCCCAAGGAATGGGCGAGCGTGCCGTTCAGACCGGACCCGTCAATCAAGTTCGACTACGAGATCTCCATGGGCGTGCGCCGCGGGGAGGAGGCATGGCAGGAGCGTCTCGATGAGTGGATCGCGGCGAACCGCGAGCGCATCAAGACGATCATGGCCGAGTACCGGGTGCCGCTCCTCGATGAGCAGGGAAACATCATCGAGCAGCAGTCCTCCGGCAATTGAAAACCGTCACCGATCGAACAGGGGGCGAACCATCATGAGCACCAGCATTGCCATCCATCCCGCCGTGGACAACGGCATCCGACCCGGCAAGGCCGAATTCGCCGGCGGCACCCTGAAATGCAAGTGCACCGACTCGCCGGTCACGGTCAGCATCAAGGGCAACGTCGCCTTCAACCATGTGTGCGGTTGCACCAAGTGCTGGAAACCCGAGGGGGCATTGTTCTCCATGGTCGGCGTCGTGCCGCGCGAGAATCTGCAAGTCACCGCGAACGAGCAGAAGCTCAAGCCGGTCGACCCGTCTGCGGTGATCCTGCGGCATGCCTGCACGGTGTGCGGCGCGCACATGTACGGGCGCATCGAGAACAAGGATCACCCTTTCTACGGTTTCGACTTCATCCACACCGAGCTCTCGGACGACGAGGGCTGGGCGCCGCCGGAGTTCGCGGCGTTCGTGTCGTCCATCATCGAGGCAGGCACCAAGCCCGACGAGATGCCGGCTGTGCGCGCGCGGCTCAAGGAGCTGGGGCTGGAGCCGTACGATTGCCTGTCGCCGGCGCTGATGGACCTGATCGCGACGCACACCGCGAAGCAAAAGGGTGTGCTCGCCGCTTGATGTCGAAAGCCTGACCCCGCGAGCGGGGGAGGGGACGGGCTTGCGACCGGCTGTTTCCCTCCCCTTGCAGTCGTGTCGTAAGGTCCGTCCTCTGCCCACTCCCCCGCTTGCGGGGAGGTTCTGCCCCATGCGCTCGCGTCGGACGGTCCGCGGCCTTCAGGTGTGGAGATGTCCACGAATGGCGGCCACGAACGGCTCGGCGTAGCGGGCGAGCTTGGCTTGGCCTACACCGGGAATGGCGGCAAACTCCCCCACGGTCGCCGGGCGGCGGCGCGCCATTTCCCGCAGACTGGCGTCATGAAAGATCACATACGGCGGCACGCCGGCAGTGTCGGCCAGACGCTTGCGCAGCGCACGCAAGGTCTCGAACAGTTCCCCATCGACGTCGGCCGGTGCCGCGGCGTGCGGCCCGGCCGCAGCACGGTCGCGTACGCTTCGTGAGGCGGCGACCTGCACGCGACGCTCGCCGCGCAGGACCGCCCAGCTCTCGGCGTTGAGCGCCAGAACGGAATAGCCGTCCTGGATCTCGCTGACCAGTCCCTGGTGCAGCAGTGAGCGGGCGATCGCGCGCCATTGCTCGACGCTGTGGTGCTTGCCGATGCCATACACGCTCAAGGTGTGATGGTTGCGGCTCAGAATGCGCTCGGACTCGGAGCCGCGCAGGATGTCGATGAGATGCCCGATGCCGTAGCGTTCGCGACGCTGCGCCAGCCGGGCGATGCAGGAGAGAAATTGTTGCGCTTCGACCGTGCGGTCCTCGAGCGCGCGCGGTTCGCAGCAGTTGTCGCAGGCGTTGCAGGGGCCGGGGAAATCTTCGCCGAAGTAGCGCAGCTGTATCGCGCGCCGACATTCGCTGGACTCCGCGTAGCTCACGACCTGGCGCAGTTGCTGGCGCGCCATGCGCTGTTCCTCGAGGAGCGGCTCGCCGCTCAACGGATCGACTTTCTGCTGGATCAGAAAGTCCGCGGTGCGGATGTCGCCGGCGCCGAAGTACAGGATACAGCGCGCGCGGTCGCCGTCGCGCCCGGCACGCCCCGACTCCTGGTAATAACCCTCGAGCGTCCTGGGCAGATCGTAATGCACCACCCAGCGCACGTCCGGCTTGTTGATACCCATGCCGAAGGCGATGGTGGCGACCATGACCTGCGCATCGTCGCGAATGAACGCTTCCTGGTTGACGCGCCGCGTCTCGGCATCGAGCCCTGCATGATAGGGCAGGGCGCGGATGCCATCCTCGCACAGCTTGCGCGCAAGCTCCTCGACACGCCTGCGTGACAGGCAATAGACGATCCCGGCGCCGGCGTCATCGCGCGCCGTCGCGAGCAGCTCGGCGTAGCTGTGACGGCCCTTGGGGCGCACGGCGTAGAACAGGTTGGGGCGGTTGAAGCTCGCTACATGAACGACCGGGTCGGCGAGCGCGAGCTGGCGCACGATGTCGGCGCGCACCCGCGGCGTCGCCGTGGCCGTGAACGCCAGCATGGGGGTGCCCGGACAGCGCTCGCGCAGCGTGGCGAGCTGACGGTATTCCGGCCGGAAATCGTGTCCCCACTCCGAGACGCAGTGCGCCTCGTCGATCACGATGGCGGCAATCGAATGCGCCCGTGCCAGGGGGGCCAGCACGGAGTTCAGGAACTCCGGCTGCAGCAGCCGCTCCGGTGCCAGGTAGAGAAGCTTGTATTCGCCGCGCAGCAGTGCCGCGGTGCGCGCGCGGGCCTCGGCAGGGTCGAGACTGGAGTTGAGGAAGGTGGCGGCGATGCCGTTGTCGAGCAGCAGTCGCACCTGGTCCTGCATCAAGGCGATCAGCGGTGAGACCACCAGGGTCACGCCCGGGCGCAACAATGCCGGGAGCTGGAAACACAGCGACTTGCCGCCGCCGGTCGGCATGATGGCGAGAAGGTCGCGGCCGGCCAGCGCATTGCGTACGATGGCCTCCTGGCCCGGCCGGAATGACTCGAACCCGAAGTGACGCTTCAAAGCGTCGTGGAGCGAATCGTGTGTGCCGTGTAGTGCGCCGTCGTTCTGCATGCGCCGGAATCGTACCTCTGTGAATTGCTCATGAGCCGCTCATCGCCGTATCCGGCGCCACGCGCCGCGACCCGCAACCTCGTGCTCGCCCTGCTGGCGCTGAGCGCCCTGGTGCTGCTGGTCGTTGCGGCGCCCTTCCCGGGCGGCACGCTCTGGCTGCAGGCAGTGCACGACTCGGCCCACGGTCCGGTATTTGCGGCAATCGCGGTGATCTGCAGGCTGGCGGGGCGCGAGCTGCGCGGCGCTCGCGGCGCGGTGGGCCGGCAGTATGCCCTGGCGTTGCTTGCCTCGGCCATCCTCGGCGCGGCGACCGAGCTGCTGCAGCTGACGACGGCGCGTGATGCCTCGCTGGGCGATTTTGGCAACGATGTGCTCGGGGCAGTGGCCGGGCTTGGCGCATGCGCCGTCTTCGACCGGGACCTGCGTGCCCCCCACAGGTGGCTGGCCGCGGCGGTGGCGCTCGTAGCCTGGGTGGCCTGGGCAGCGCCGCTCGGCGTCGTGGCGCGCGCGTACGCGGCGCGCCATGCGGATTTTCCCGCGCTGGGCGATTTCTCGGGGCGGTTGGATCCGTATTTCATCTGGCCGCAATGGGCTGCGGTCGAGCGTGTGCCCCTGCCTGCGACCTGGGCGCGCGCCCCCGGGGAGCACGCCACGCGGGTGCGCTTCCAGGACGGGCCATGGCCGGGGCTGGAGTTCCGCGAGCCGGTGCCGGACTGGCGCGGCCACGCGGCCCTGGCGCTCGACGTGACCAATCCCGCGGACGCGACGCTCGAGCTGCACGTTCGGGTGCACGATGCCGCGCACGATCATGCCCATGAGGACCGGTTCAACCGTGCTCTGTCGGTTCCGCCGCGGACCCGCTCGGTGTTGCGCATTCCGCTCGAGGACATCGAGCGGGGGCCGAGCGGCCGCAGGCTCGACATGAGTCGGATCGCCGGCCTGATCGTGTTTCGCGGACCGGGCTCGGACGTCCCGGAAATGTATGTGGCGAAAGTGTGGCTGGAGCGCGCGCACGCCGCGCCGGAAGGGTATGCGCTCAGCAGCCTCGGGGAGTGATGCCGATCACCGTGCGGATCGCCTCGCCGCGCCGCATGAGCTCGAACCCCTCGTCGATGCGCTCCAGCGGCAGGCGGTGGGTCACCAATGAATCGAGGTCGATCCGGCCTTCGACGTACCAGTCGACCACCTGCGGCAAGTGCTCGAGACGCGCACCACCCATGTAGCAGCCGGTCCAGCGCCGCCCCATCATGAGGGCCGTGGGAATCGCGGCGACCTCGGCGCCATGCGGCGCCACGCCGATCACATAGCTCGTGCCCCAGGCGGCATTGGTGCATTCGAAGGCCTGGCGCATGGTTTGCGGGTCGCCGACGCACTCGAAGCTGTAGTC
>QGUO01000281.1 GCA_003242495.1 Pseudomonadota bacterium
TTCGATGCGCACGGTCTTGAGTCGTCCGGTTTCGCCGCGCACCAGGGAGACCTGTTTGCGTGGTACCCCGAACTGTGCTGCCAGGAATTCCACCAAGTGGCGGTTGGCGCGTCCCTCGACCGGCGGTGCGGTGATGCGCACCTTGATCCGCTCGCCGTGCATGCCGGCGATCTCGTCGCGTGCCGCGCCGGGCTGCACGTGCAAATGCAAGGTCAGTGTGGTCACGCGATGGCGATACGCAGCGCCTGCAATCCGATGAGCACGAACAGCGCCGACAGGTCGATGCCGCCGAGCGGCGGAATCAGGCGTCTAAAGGGCCGCAGCAGCGGCTCACACAGGCTGTACAGCAGCGCGGCCGCGGGGCTGTAGGTGCCGGGCGCCACCCAGCTCAGCAGGACGTAGAGAAAGACGATGAACGTATAAAACAACAATACCGTATCCGCCAGGCTGCGCAGCGCCAGCGCGGCAAACTGCCCCGGCGTCGAGAGCCAGGGGAATGCGCCCAGCAGCATGAGCACGCCGGTGGCCACGGCCTGCGCCAGCAGCAAGGCGACGACCGAGGCGGTATCGATGCGCCCGATGGGCGGCAGCACGCGTCGCAGGGGCAGCACGACCGGATTGGTGCCGCGGATCACTGCCTGCGACAACTGGTTGCGCGGATCGGCACGGACCAGCGGCAACAGCACCCGCAGGAGGAAGACCGTGACCAGCAGGACGTCCAGCAGGGCACGGACGATGAAGATGATGGCTTCCATCGAGACTCACACGGTTGGGGGAGCGAAAACGCCGCAATCCTGTGCCGATCGGCGGGTCCTGTCAAAGCGTGCCGCACACAAACCGCCGGTTGTGGGGCCGTGGCAAGGCGGGCGCCGCCTGTGCAGGAAGAGCCTCAATCTCCCCCGAGCTGGTCGGCCAGCTCCGCCGAGCGGCGTGCAGCGGCGGTCACCGCGCCGGCAAAGACGTCGCGGATGTTCTGCGACTCGAGGTATCGCAAGGCGGCTTCCGTCGTGCCGCCCTTGGAGGTGACCTGTTCGCGCAGGACGGCGGCGCTGTCGGTGGCCGCGCGCGCCATCGAGCCTGCGCCGTAGGCCGTTTCGACGGCCAGCTTGCGGCTCACCTCGGGGGTGAGGCCGAGCGCCACGCCCGTCTGCTCCAGCATCTCGATGAGCAGGAAGAAGTACGCGGGGCCGCTGCCGGAAATGGCGGTGACCGCATCCATGTGTCCTTCCTCGTCCACCCACAACGTGGCGCCGACCGCCCCGAGGATCTGTTCGGCGAGGGTGCGCTCCCGAGCCGATACGCCGTGCGTGGCATACAACGCCGTGATGCCGCAGCCGTTGAGCGCGGGCCGGTTCGGCATGCAGCGCACCAGCGGCGCGCCGCCCGACCAGCGCTCGATGTCGCCCGCGCGCACGCCAGCGGCGATCGAGATGAGCAGCTTGCGTTGGCCGGCCAGCAGCGGCGCGATCTCCTTCACGGCCAGGCGCAGCTCCTGGGGCTTGACGGCGAGCACAATGACTTCACCGGCCGCCGCGGCGTCCTTGTTGTCCGGCGTGGTGCGCACGCCGAACTGCCGCTCGAGTGTCTCGCGCTGGGCGGCCACGGGGTCGGACACCGTGATGGTGTCGGCACGCACACCGCGTGACGCGAGGCCGCCGATGAGGCTGCGGGCCATGTTGCCGCCGCCGATGAAGGAAAGAGCTGGAAGCATGGGGGTCTGCCGGGTCAGGGTCGGGGAGACGGTGAGCTTAGGGCGCGACCGACCGGCGCTCAAGCCAGGGGCGTCTGGCCGCCCGGTGGGCGACGCTCGCCGAACAAGGCGGTGCCGATGCGCACCCAGGTGGCGCCCGCGGCGACTGCGGCTTCGAGGTCGTCCGACATGCCCATCGACAAGGTATCGAGCGCCCAGCCCTGCGCGTTCAGCGCTTCCCGGTAGCGCGCCAGTTGCTCGAAGCGCGCGCGCTGTGTGTCGAAGGATTCGCTGGGCGGCGGCAGGCACATCAAGCCGCGCAGGCACAGCCGCGGCAGGCCGCTCACCGTCCGAGCCAGCGCCGGCAGTTCCTCGGGCGTCACGCCGCCCTTGCCCGGTTCGTCGACGAGGCGCACCTGGATACATACCTGCAGGGGCGGTGCGTAGTGGGGGCGCTGGTCGTTCAGGCGGATCGCGATCTTCTCGCGGTCGAGCGTGTGAACCCAGTGGAAATGCTCGGCGATCGGGCGCGTCTTGTTGGCCTGGATCTGACCGGTGAAATGCCAGGTCAGCCCATGACGTTCGGTGAGCGGCGCGAGCGCCGCCAGCTTGGGCAGTGCTTCCTGGAGGTAGTTTTCCCCGAAATCGCGCAGGCCAGCCTCGGCCAGCACCGCGATGGCTTCGGCCGGGTGACCCTTGGCGATGCCGACCAACCCGACCGATTCCGGCGCACGTCCGTAACGCGATGCAGCGGATGCGATGCGCGTCCGGGTTTTTTTCAGTCGTTCCAGTAAAAGATCGCGCGCGGGGCCCTGGAGCCCCGAGAATTGCGGAGTAGTTAACATATTTGGCTCAACCCGGCTCCGTTATACTCGCGGAGCCTCCGCTACGGGCGCGCCGAGGCGGCGTTCGCAGCCGCAGCGCGCCTTGAAGGAACCCATTCATGCCTGTCGATATCGCGCAGCTGCTGGCTTTTGCCGTCAAGAACAACGCCTCCGACCTGCATCTCTCGGCCGGTGTGCCACCCATGATCCGGGTCGACGGCGACATGAAGCGCATCAACATGCCTGCGCTCACGCACAAGGAAGTCCACAGCATGGTGTACGACATCATGAATGACAAGCAGCGCAAGGCGTACGAAGAATTCTACGAAACGGACTTCTCCTTCGAGATCCCGAAGCTGGCGCGCTTTCGCGTCAATGCCTTCAACCAGAATCGCGGCGCGGGCGCGGTGTTCCGCACCATCCCCTCGATCATCATGTCGCTCGACGACCTGAACGCGCCGAAGATCTTCAAGGACATCGCCATGCATCCGCGCGGGCTGGTGCTGGTGACCGGGCCGACCGGCTCCGGCAAGTCGACCACCCTCGCCGCGATGGTGAACTACGTCAACGAGAACAAGCCCAATCACATCATCACGATCGAGGATCCGATCGAATTCGTGCACGAGAGCAAGCGCTCGCTGGTCAACCAGCGCGAGGTGCACCGCGACACGCTGGGCTTCAGCGAGGCGCTGCGCTCGGCGTTGCGCGAGGATCCCGACGTGGTGCTGGTCGGCGAAATGCGCGACCTGGAGACCATTCGCCTGGCTCTCACGGCCGCGGAAACCGGCCACCTGGTGTTCGGCACCTTGCACACCAGCTCCGCTGCCAAGACGATCGACCGTATCGTGGACGTCTTCCCGGCAGCCGAGAAGGAGATGATGCGCACCATGCTGTCCGAATCGCTGCGCGCGGTCATTTCCCAGACGCTGCTCAAGCGCATCGGCGGCGGACGAATCGCGGCGCACGAGATCATGATCGGCACGCCCGCCATCCGCAACCTGATCCGCGAAGGCAAGATCGCGCAGATGTACTCGGCCATCCAGACCGGCCAGGCGGCGGGCATGCAGACGCTTGATCAATGCCTGACGGAGCTGATGCAGAAGGGCCTGGTGTCCAAGGAAGAGGCACGCTTCAAGGCGCAGAACAAGGACGCCTTCTGAGAGAGACGTCGTTCGAAACCCGACATCTGCCCGTACGCGGCGTCGCTGGCGGCGGGCAGATCGCTGGACTATCGGTTGAAGAGGCTACCATGGAACGCGAACAAGCCATCAAGTTGATGCAGGACCTGCTGCGCAGGCTGGTCGACCGCAAGGGCTCGGATCTGTTCATCACCGCCGGCTTCCCGCCGGCGATCAAAGTGGACGGCGAGATCCGCCCCCAATCCGAGCGCGCGCTCACGCCCGAGCAGGCCGCGGTGCTGGTGCGTTCGATCATGAACGACAAACAGACCAAGGAGTTCGATTCCACCAAGGAGTGCAACTTCGCCATTTCGCCGGTGGGCATCGGGCGCTTTCGCGTGAACGCCTTCGTGCAGCAGGGCCTCATCGGCTGCGTGGTGCGGACCATCAATGCCAAGATCCCCACTCTCGAGGAGATGCAGCTGCCGCCCATCCTCAAGGACGTGGTGATGAGCAAACGCGGCCTGGTCATCCTGGTGGGCGGCACCGGCTCGGGTAAGTCGACCTCGCTGGCGGCCATGCTCAATTACCGCAACGAGAAGACCCGCGGGCACATCATCACCATCGAGGATCCGGTCGAATATGTGCATACCCACAAGGGCTGCGTGATCACGCATCGCGAAGTCGGCGTGGACACCGAAAACTGGCACACGGCGCTCAAGAACACCCTGCGTCAGGCCCCGGACGTCATCCTGATCGGCGAGATCCGCGACCGCGAGACCATGGAGTACGGCATTCAGTTCGCCGAGACCGGCCATCTGGTGCTCGCCACCCTGCACGCCAACAGCGCCAACCAGGCGCTCGACCGTATCATCAACTTCTTCCCTGAGGAGCGTCGCGAGCAGCTGCTCATGGATCTGTCGCTCAATATCCGTGCGCTCATCTCGCAACGGCTGATCCCGCGTGAGTCCGGCACCGGGCGCATCGCCGCGATGGAAGTGATGCTCAATTCGCCGCTCATCGCCGACCTCATCTTCAAGGGCGAGGTGGCCGCCATCAAGGAAGTCATGGCCAAATCGAACCGCCTCGGCATGAAGACCTTCGACCAGTCGTTGTTCGAGCTCTACGAGGCGGGGCTCATCTCCTACGAGGACGCGCTGCGTAACGCGGATTCCAAGAACGAGGTGCGTCTGCGCATCAAGCTCGAGAGCAAACGCGAGAGCAGGCTTGCTGACGAGGCGGGCAGCAGCTTGCGCATCGTGGAAGAGGAGACGCAGGGCATCATCGGGCGCTGACGGACGCCCGGCCGGATCGAACCCCCGGAACGAACGCGGTACAGGAAATGAGTGCAGAGCAAGACATGGCGCCCGAAGGCGACACGGGCAGCGAGGCGACCGGGAGCGAAGAGCGCCCGATCGTGCTCAACACGCGACCATTGTTCAAGTTGATGGTCGACAAGCGGGCCTCGGATCTGTTCTTCACCTCCTATGCACCCATCAAGATCAAGATCGAGGGCCAGATCTACCCGGTGAACAAGCAGGTGCTGACGCCGGAAGTGGTGCGCCAGGCGGCCTACGGCCTGATGACCCAGGAGCAAATCGACGCGTTCAACGAAGAGCTCGAGATCGATTTCGCCATTTCCGAGCCCGGACTCGGCCGGTTTCGGGTGAACGTGTTCCACCAGCGCGGCAACCCGGCCATGGTGCTGCGCTATATCACGGCCGACATGCCGCGGCTCGAGGACCTGGGC
>QGUO01000678.1 GCA_003242495.1 Pseudomonadota bacterium
GCGCGATGCCCGCGCCGGAGAAGAACAGGATCTGCCCGATGGTGCCCCAGCGCCCGCCGAGTTCGCGCACCGCGTACCCGCCCAGGGCGATGATGGCCAGATAGGCGCCGGCCGCCATGCAGGTGGTGGTGTAGAACACGACCTGCCGCGACACGAAGATGTCCAGCGACCACTCGGGATTGCGCCGCACGGCGAGCGCGATGAGCGGCATGGCGAACAGGTTGACCAGACCGCGCGCGTTCCAGATATCGGCCGACAGGCCGGGCGTCACCTCCGCCAGGGAGTACAGAAAGAGGTCGTACACCAGGACGGCGCCGAGCCCGATGACCAGGTAGCGCAGCGCCTTGCGGCCCGTCGGCGAGGCGTTGCGATACACCTGCTCCAGCAGCACCAGCGCCGTGACCGACAGCAGCAGGCCGCCGCGCACCAGCCAGGACTCGTACACCGTCGGGCCGAGCGTGCCGCGCAGCAGCAACGGACCGACCAGCCCCCAGGCGAGCAGCCCGCCCCACAGCGCATGGGCACCCACCCGCAGCCAGCGCGGTGCGCTGGCGGCCGCCAGCCCGGTCAGCACGAACAGCCAGCCCGCATCGCGCAAAATTTCTGCGCCGTACACCAGGATGGCGGGCATGCGCCCGACCAGGCTGTGCAGCGCCAGCAGCGCCGCCCACAAAGCGGTCATGCCGCTCGCCGCGATGAGCCGGGCACCCATCTGCCGTCCCTGCCAGCTGGTCGCCAGCAGCACGGTCAGCAAGGCGAACCCGACAGCGGTCGCGCCGTAGCTCACCAGACCGAATGTGCTCACTCGAGGCCTCTCTAGCCGTCAGTCCGCGTCAGGGCGCGCCGCACGCCCTCGACGCCGCGCGCCGGCGCGACGCAGCGCACTCAACGCGCGCCCTTGCCCCACACGATGACTTCGACCGTCTGCACCAGAATCGCCAGGTAGAACAGCAGGCTGTGATTCTTCACATAGAACAGGTCGTACTGCAGTTTCTCGAGCGCGTCCTGCTCCGAGGAACCGTACGGATAACAAAGCTGCGCCCAGCCGGTGATCCCAGGCTTGATGATATGCCGCTCGCGATAATACGGAATGCGCTCGTTGAGCTGCGCCACGAACTCCGGACGCTCCGGCCGGGGACCGACGAAGCTCATTTCACCGCGCAGCACGTTGAGGATCTGGGGCAGCTCGTCGATGCGCGTCATGCGGATGAACGAGCCGACCGGCGTGATCCGACTGTCGTTCTTCTCCGCCCAGCGCGGCCCGTCGTTCTCGGCGTCGACGCGCATGCTGCGGAATTTCAGCAGTTCGAACGGTCGGCCGTACTGACCGACGCGCACCTGGCGGTAGAAGATCGGTGCGCCCAGGCCCTCGGTGAGCTTGATGGCGAGCGCCGTGAGGAGCATCACCGGCAGCGCCACCACCAGCAGGATGAGGCTTGCCAGGATGTCGAAGGTGCGCTCGAGGGTGCTGTGGATGCGGCCTTGGCGAAATCCCTCTGAGAAGATCATCCAGCTGGGATTGAGCACATCGAGGCGCACC
>QGUO01000282.1 GCA_003242495.1 Pseudomonadota bacterium
CGCCTCGCCCCAGCGCCCGTCGAGCTCGAGGCGTGCATCGCCGAAGCTCAGGCGGGCGTCGTGCGCCTGCCAGCCTTGGGCCGAGCGCACGATGGTGCCGGCGCCCGCGAGCCGCTGCCCACGCAGAGTGCCTCGCAGGTCGCGTACGGTTGCGGCGAAGTGCGCATTGCGATCGAGCCCCGTGCCATGGCCGCTGACCTCGAGGCTCACTCGCCCCGGAAACTCACTGCGCCAAAGTCCCGGATCGAGGTCATGGAGGGTGAGTGCGGCCTGCCAATGCGTCGGCGCTGCAAGCTCGAGCGTGCCGGTGCCGGCGACGCGTCCGCCGAGCACGGCGACGTCGAAATCATCGAGCGCCAGCCGTTCGCGCGAGATCAGGCCGCGCGCGCGCCCGTCCACGGCCGGCAACTGCCCGGCCTGCACGGCGGCGACGACGTCGAACTCGTAGGGGTGTGCACCGCGTAACGCGAGGCGGCCACGCGGGCTGACGATGGGACCGGCAACATCGGCTGCGCCCCCGAGGGGCCACGACAGGTCGTTCCAGCGAGCGACGATGTCGAACGCCGGGTGGTCGCCGGCGAATTCCACCGTGCCGCTCGCCTGCAGGCGTGCGGCACGGTCGGTGATCCGTGCGTCGGCGGCGGCGATGTGCAAGGCGCGCCCGGCGAAATGGCCGCGTGCCGCGATCCCCAGGTCATGCTCATCGAGGAGCGGGATCAGCCCGGAGATGCCGGCGCGGCCTGCGATGGCGATCTCCGCCGGCGTGGCCGTCACTTCGAGATCGACATTGCGCAAGCTGAATGGCGGCTTGGACAGCCAGGGCGTCAAGGAGAACGCGGGTGACGCCACCCTGCCCTCCAGGCGCCATTGGCCGTCAGCGCGGGTGAGCAGGGCGGCGATGCTCGCATGGCTGGGTCGTTCCATCGCCCCGCGGATGGCGAGCGCGTCCAGGTCACCCTGGAGCTCGGCGCCGAGCGCCAGTTCACTGCCCGAGGGCAGGCGCAGCACACCGCGAGTGTCGAGCTCGATACCGAGGGGGCGCTCGGCGTGCAGGCGCAGATTGCCGCCTGCCTCGAACCCTTGGCCGACGACGCTGAAATCGCGCACCCGGATCTGGCGCGGGCCGATGCGCGCCCGACCGCTGAGGTGCTCGGCCTCGAGCATGCGTCCATCGACGTGCACGTAACGCACGTGCGTGAACTCCGCAGCGCGCACGTACACACGCATGAACTCCGGCAGGAAGCGCAGTGGCCGCTGCGACGGAGGCTGCTCCGCATCGGGCGGGCGGATGGTCACGCTCAGGTCGCGCGCGCTGAGCGATGCGATCCGGACGGTCTGCAGCAGCATGCCACGCATCTGCGGATCGGCGACGATGTCGTGGGCCACGATGTGCACGCGCGGCAGATCGAGCTCGAAGCGCTCGATGCGCAGCGGGCCGCTCAACGTCCCGGAGACGCCTTCGACGCGCAGGCCGACACGCTCGAGCCGCGGGAGCTGTCCGGCGATCAGCCGGACCCCGGTCTCGGTGTAGACCAGCATGCCGACCAGCGCGACCGGCAGCAGGACGATGCCGGCGAGCAGCCCGATGACGAGACGCCGGCGCATCAGAACAGCGTCGAGATGTACAGATGCAGCCGCGGCCCGCGGCCGGATTCCGCCAACGGCTGCGCGACGTCGATACCGAGGCTGGCTACGGCGATGTGCCAGCGCAGGCCGAGCCCCACAGCGTGCTTCAGCATGGGATCACTGAAGCTGTCGAAGGCATTGCCGAAGTCGTAGAACGCCGCCACGCCGAAGCTGCGCGGCAGGGCGCGTTCCAGCTCGACCGTGCCCGTGGCGAGATGCCGGCCGCCGATGCGGTTGCCGGTCTCCACGCCGTCGATGACTTCCACCGGCGACAGCTCGTTGAGTGCAAAACCGCGCACGCTGCGATCGCCACCGGCAAAGAAGCGTTGCGAGGCGGGCAGGTCGGTGAAGGCCGCGTCCATGATCCAGCTCGCGCCCACCTCGCCGCGCAGCCGCAGGCTCCACAGGTCCGACAAGGCGAAGCGACGCTCGAGCTGCACCCGCAGGCGCAGGAACGAGGCGTCGGAGCCGAAAGTGCTCGGCGAGCCGGTCAGCTCCGCGAACGCGAAGTAGGGTCGCGTGGCGCGCCCGACCAGGTGGCTGGGCATGGTGGCGAAGCTGATCCCGGGAATGATCAGGAAATCCCTGTTGCGCGCCTCGGGCGTGGTCTCGGTGGCGGGCACGGTGGTGGTCTCGTTCGACAGACGCACGAACAGCACGCGCTGCCACTGGCCGAGAACCTCGGTGAGGCCGAGACCGAGATCGTAGCGTTCGCTCAACGTGCTACCGAGCTCCTCGTGGCGCCAGATGGCAGAAAACTCGACCTTTTCGAGCGCCACATCCATGACCGGCACGATGTAGCGCGCTGCCGCTTCCTGTACGACGGACGATCCGGTCAGCTCGAGCTTCGAACGGTGCCCGCGGCGATTGACACGCCGATCGTCCCAGGTGAAACGACCGCGCGCCCGGGTATCGGTGGCATAGCCGATGCCCGCTGCGTAGCGGTGTCGGCGATTCGGCTCGGCCCGGACCGTCGTGGCGACCGTGTGCGTTTGCGGGTCGGGCGCGGCGGTCTCGATCTCCACGGCGGAGAAGTACTGGCTGTCGTCCAGCACGTATTGTGTGCGCAGCAGTGAGTCCATGGTGTACGGTTCGCCCTCGCGCATGCGCAGCAGGCGGCGCATGGCCTCCTCGTCGATGACGTCCTGCGCGATGGCGATGTCGCCGTACCGGTACTGCGCGCCGGTATCCATCACGATGGACACGGTCGAGCGCCGCTCGACGCGGTCGATGACCAGCTCGCTCTTGACGAGCCGGGCGTCGAGGTAGCCTTCGTTGCGCGCCGCGCGCAACAGGTCGGCCTTCACTTTCTCGTAGGCGCCATGGTTCAGGCGCAGTCCCGGCTTGATCTCCCTGGCGTCGAGCACTTCGCGGATGGCGCGTTCCCCGGCGCCGGGGCCGCGCACTTCGATGTTCACCTCCGAAAGGCGCACCGGCCGGCCGGGCGTGATGTGGATGGTCACCGTCCAGGCCGTGCCGTTGCGGGCGATTTCGTAGGTCACTTCGGGCTCATAGAACCCGAGCGGCTCGAGCGCCTGCCGCGTTTCGGTGACGATGCGTCGCTGCAGGCGCCCCATGACCTCCGGAGTGACGTCCTGGCGTTCGGCGTAACGACTCAGGCTCAGGAAGGCGCGCACATTGTTGGCGATGAACGGCGCGACCTTGGGGATCTCGATGGCGATCTGGGCCTGGGCGGCAGCGGGCGCCGCCAGGGCGAGCGCGCACAGCAGCGCTCGCAGGCTATTCCGGCGAGGAGTCAAAGGAGGTATCCGCTACGACATCTTCGTCCGGATCTTCCGCCGCGAACCACACCTCCGGCACTTCGGCGCTCTTGAACTCGAATCGCGAGGTTCCGGTCTGCATGCCGGACGGATCGAAGCGTCGCTCATGCAGCACCGTGCGGCCGTTGCGTTCGACGAGCAGCACATAAGAGGCCCGCGTCCCGTAGCGCTCGTTGACGATGAACGGGGCCGATACGAGGCGTTCCCACTCGAGCGGCAGCCCGGTGGCGGGCAGGGCATCGTCCGGGGCCGGCTCGCGGTCCGCCAGCATGCGGAACAGCGCCTCGGGCTCCACGTCGGCGCCGGCGAGCACCCGGGCGAGCCGTTCTCGAGTGCGCTGGACCTTGTGCCAGGGGGTGTCGATGAGGTGGTTGCTGAGCGCGTGGATCCCCGGCGCGAGCGCCATGGGAGCGCTCGGTCCGCGGTTGGAGAAGTAGTACAGGGCGCGGGTGCCGCCGACGAGCAGATTGAAACCCGAATAGCGCGGCGCCGCTCCGCGCAGATCGTCGAGAAACTCCTTGGGGGAGGTGGCGCCCGTCAGGAAGCGCGGAATGAGATGGCCGCGCGAGGGCGCGCTCTCCACGGGCGCCTGGAGGTCGCGGTAGTTGGTCACCACGCCGAAGCGGCCCGAGCGGGCCACGCCGAGCCAGGTGCCGCCCGCCTTCAGGTCGCGGCCGGCGAGAATGCGCGGATCGTCCGCCCACCAGCCGAGCGGCGCCGTGGGCCGGTCGTGGAACTCGTCGCGGTTACCCGCCAGCACGAGGCGGTAGCGGGGATGGAATTTCCAGGCAAGAACGAGCAGGCACATGGCAACTGGCGGACACCGTCAATGAGTGGCGACGCAGGTCGCCGCACCGGACGAACCATGCGCGAGCGACGCTGAACGGAACATGATCGGCCCGTTCCGCATGCCAGCCGGGCGCCACGGGTTGCGTGACGCCAGGATGACGCTGCGGGAGCCGACCGCGGCGCGGGTGCCGCAGGAAGGATTCTATCGCTTCCAGACGCGCACTCGAGGCTCGTGACGCAGCGGCACCGAGGCAGCGCTGTCGTACCAGTCCTCGATCAGGCGGAACGAGATGGAATGCATGCCCGGCAGGCCGACGGCGCCGCTGGCGAGCTCGGCGCGGGTGAACCAGCGAGCGTCCTCGAGCTCCTGGTCGGTGCGCCGGATCTCGGTGCGCGAGGCGTGCGCCATGAAACCGAGCATCAGGGAGGAGGGGAACGGCCAGGGCTGCGAGGAATGATATTCCACGGCATCGATTTCCACGGCGGTTTCCTCGCGCACTTCGCGCGCCACGGCGTCCTCGAGGCTCTCGCCGGGCTCCACGAATCCGGCAATGGTCGAATATCGCCCCGGCGGCCATGAGGCCTGGCGCCCGAGCAGCACCCGCTCGCCGTCGGTGACCAGCACGATCACCGCCGGATCGATGCGCGGATAATGCTGCCCCTGGCAACCCGGATCGCTGCACACGAGCAGGTGCCCGCCCTCGCGCGCCACGGTCGGTGCGCCGCAGCGTCCGCAAAAGCGATGCCGGCTGCGCCACAGCACCATCGCCCGCGCATACGCCAGCACACCCGCCTCCTCGGCCGGCAGCTCGCCGGCGATCGCGCGCAGGTCCCGGAACTCGCCGGCCTCGAATGGCGGGGGCGCCGGCGTGTGCAGCTCGACGGCGAGGCACAGACGTCTGCGGAACCGGCCGAGGACGATCAGCTCCTGCGGGTCGGGCCGCTCACCGAGCGCGGCGGCCGGCACGAAGCGCGCGCTCACCGTGTCGGCCGAGACGGCCACCAGGCTGTGCGTGCGCCATACCGGCACCAGCAGCGTCGCAGGATCCTCGAGGGCGGCGCGCAGCTGCGCCGGGTCCTTGCGCTGGTCGACCGCCCGATCGATATAGGGGCCGGCCAGAAAATTCGGATCGGATCTGGGCCTCGCCATGGGACAAGCATACAGCGCCGCCGGCGTCAG
>QGUO01000283.1 GCA_003242495.1 Pseudomonadota bacterium
GGCAGCAGGTGATCAATGCCGCCGACGCGCTCGCGCAGCGTATGAACGCCGTCAGCCAGCTGCTCGCGAGCCAGCGCGCGGCGGTGGCCCAGCAGCGCATTGCCACCGTGTCGCAGATCAACGGGCTGGCCAAGGACATCGCCGACCTCAACACCCAGATCGTCATCGCCAACGGCACGGGCATCAACGCCTCCGGCCTGATCGACACCCGCGACCGCAAGCTCGACGAGCTCGCCAGCCTGGTGGCCTTGCAGGTGGTCGAGCAGCCCGACGGCTCGCGCAGCGTGGCGCTGCGCGGCGGACAGCCGCTGGTCGTGGGCGGCCATGCGGCGACGGTGACCGCCGCGTTCAATGCCGACGGCTCGCAGTCCCTGTCGCTGAGCCTCGCTCAGGAAGTCTTTTCACTGGACGATACGGCGCTCG
Source organism: Pseudomonadota bacterium (assembly GCA_003242495.1). Taxonomy (GTDB): domain Bacteria; phylum Pseudomonadota; class Gammaproteobacteria; order Steroidobacterales; family Steroidobacteraceae; genus Steroidobacter. The sequence goes on from QGUO01000283.1 coordinate 424, forward strand.
GCGGCGAGCTCGGCGGCCTGCAGGAGCTCGAGCGCGACGTGCTGGCGCCCCTGATGCGCTCGCTGGCGGAGATGGCCCAGCAGCTCGCGGACAACGTCAACGCGCAGCTCGCGGCGGGCTACACGCCCGATGGCGCGCCCGGCCAGCCGTTGTTCGCGGTCGACATCTCGGGCGACATCGGGCTGCTGCGCATCAACCCCAACCTCGGCGGGGCCGACCTGGCGTTCTCGGCCGTGCCCGGCGAGCCCGGCAACAGCGACAACCTGCGCGCGCTGATCGCATTGCGCGATCAGCCCGTGACCCTGTCGCTGCTCGGCTCCGTGACATTGTCCGATGCCGTCACGCAGCTCGTCGGCCGTCTCGGCATGGACAGCCAGCAGAACCAGTCCGCGCTCGACACCGCCCGTGCCGTGCGCAACCAGGCGGAAGAGAGCTGGAAGTCGACCAGCGGCGTGAACCTCGACGAAGAGGCCATCAACCTGATGCAGTATCAGCAGATGTACGAGTCGAACATGAAGGTCATTGCCGTGGCCAACGAGCTGTTCGACAGCACGCTGGCAATGCTGCGCTGAGGGATTCGCCATGCGTATCGCGAGCACGCAGTATCACAGCACCATGAACACCGCGCTGCAGAACGCCACCGGCAAGCTGCAGCAGATCCTGCAGAAGATGGCGACGGGGCAGCGCCATCTGTTGCCTTCGGAGAGCCCGGTGACCAACGTGCGCCTGTCACGCCTGGCGCGCGAGGAGGCCGCCTTCGACCAGTACCGCGAGAACATCGCGGTGCTGCAAAACCGTCTGCTGCAGAACGAGCAGTACCTGCAAGGCATGGTGAACGACATGCTGAGCGCGCGGGACCTGATGGTGTGGGCGGCCGACGGCAGCAACACCTCGGAGGACGTGCGCGCCATGGCCGCATCGCTGCGGCCCATCATGGACAGCATCTTTTACACGGCCAACACCAAGGATGCCGAGGGCAAGTACGTGTTCTCCGGCACGTTGAGCGACACGCCAGCCATCACCTACGATGCAGCGGCGCCGGTCGGCTCGCGCTATACCTTCACCGGCAACACCGGGGAGCAGCGTGTCGCGGTGGGCCATGGCATCACCCAGCCGGCGAACATCTCGCTGTCCGAGACGGCCGACTGGCTCAACCGGCTGGAAAGCGCCTACGAGACCTTGCGCGTTCCCGGCGTGAACGTGAATGATCCGGCCGTGCGTGCCGAGATCGTGGCCACCCTCGATACGCTGGACGTCGCGCTGGACGCCACCGCAGGCATGATCGCGCGACTTGGCGGCGCACAGAACATCCTGAGCACGCTCGACAACAATCACGCCAGCGTCAGTCTCGCGAACAAGCAAGCCGCCTTGATCCTGGGGCAGCTCGATTACGCGGATGCGGCCGTCAAGCTCAACGGCTACAGCGCTGCCGTGGAGGCGACGCAGAAGGCGTATTCGCGCATCAGCAAGCTGTCGTTGTTCGACGTCCTGTAAGCGGCAAACGGGGGACGGCAGGTCGCCATGCAGGCTGTTGCACTCGACTCGAGCCGGGGGATCCTTGCGGCGGGGCCGTCCGTGGCGCGCACGGCGGCGCCCGAGCACGCCACCGAGCCCGTGCGCAGCACGCCGCCGGGTCGAGGCAAGCCGCTCGCCACTTTCCGACGCGTGCTCGGGGAGGTCGCGCCTCACATCAACCGCCGCATCGCCGGTGCGCAGCAGGCCGGTGCATTCCTCGACGAGCTGGGCGCGCAACTGGAGCGCGCCAGGATGGCGGCGGACGACGTGGTGGCGGGGCGCCGCACACATGCCGATGGCGCTGGGCCGCGTACCGCCTACGAGCGCGAGCTCACGAAGCTCGGGGCGCTGTGGTCGGAACGTGCCGCGGCGAGCGGCGGAACACTCGACGCGCGCCTGGAATACCACCCGGAGGGGGAGAGTCGTCAGCGCTTTGCGATACGCGGTCTGCAGCTCGCCTCCTTGCGTGACGGGCATCCCGAAACCCTCACGTTCGCGATCGGTCTGCGCGGGCAACGCCTCATCGCCTCCGTCGGCATCGAGCCCGGCCTGACGGATGCGGACATCGTGCAACGCTTCGACCGCGCGCTCGCGCCGGCCGGCGTGCGCGCCGGGCTCGACGCGCGCGGCGAACTGGCGTTCAGTGTGCCGGAAGCGCAGTGGCCGCAGGTGCGCGAGGCCGTCGCGCTCATGGGGGACGGCCGGCGCTTCCCCACGGGACAGTTCAGCCAGGTGAGGACGCTCGCGGAACCGCCCGTCATCGCCATCGATCGCTGGCGCCTGGACGAGCTCGGCGCGGCGCAGCGTGTGGTGCGTGAAATGCAGCAGGCGGGGCAGGCCGTGCAGCGCGCACGCGCCCATGTCGCTGACGCAATGACGGCGATGGAACGCAGCCTCGAGCGCCCGGCCAAGCCGGACACCCCCCCGGACCACGCCCGCTTCGCCGACACCTTCGCCGCCCTCGCGCGACGCAATGATTATGGGGCGCTGGCGGCGGTGGCGCCCGCGCTCACCGGGCTGGATCGGCATCGGGTAGCGGTACTGCTCCACAGTTACTGATCATTCGGGGCAGTGGCGCATCGCGGGCGCGTGCACTTTGCGGTACGCTTGCTCGCCTTGCACAACGCTGTGCGCGGGAAGGGCATCTGACATAATGCCCCGCCCCCGGCATGATTTGCCGTCGAGACCGTCGCTTTGTTTGAGCGTCACGCTCGAGAGACTTCCCTTGCCCTCCGGCTGCTTGGACCCGCACTGCTGACGGTTTCGTTCGCCCTCGCGCCGCTCGCCACCGTGTCCCTGCCGGCGCCGTCGTCCGATCCGCATCCCGCCCTGGCGCACATCGAGGCCGGCGTCGCCGGCATGCGCAGCGATCCCGAGGCGAGCCGCCGCCACGCGCAGCAGGCCTTGGCGCTGCTGTCCGGGCAGCCGGATGCCGACCTCGAAATCCGGGCCCGCCTGCTGCTGTGCGACTACTACTCCGAACGCGACCTCGAGGCGGCCCGTGCCGAGATCGCGGCGGCCGAGGCGCGCCTGGCCGAAGCCAAGCGTCCGGGCCTGCTGTCGGGCATCGTCGCCTGCCAGGGTGAGACCTTCGAGACCGAGGGCAAGAATGATCGTGCACTGGAGCTGTACGACCGCGCGGTCGCCATCGGCCGGGAGCATGACGACGACGAGATGACCGCCAATGCGCTGTACGCGCGCGGCTTCCTGCAGGGTCTGCAGGGCGAGTACGCGCTCGGCATGGCCGACTTTCGCGAGGCGCAGGCGCTCTACGACAAGCTCGGCAAGCCGCACCATTCGCTGACCGCCTTGAACGGCATTGCGACCCTGTTCAACCGCATGGGCGACTACGCGCAGGCGCAGCGCATGTACAGCCGCGCCTTGCGGGCCCAGACGGAGGCAGGCATGCGCCGCGAGCAGGCCGTGACGCTGCACAATCTGGCGCGTGCCTACGAGAACCTGCAGCAATGGGATGCCGCCCAGGACGCCTTTGCCAGGTCGGCGCTGCTCAGCCGCGAGCTGAGCTATCCGCGCGGCGAAGCCTACGCCTTGCGCGGGCTGGCCGCGGTGGCGAATGCCCGCGGCAACCCGCAGGCGGCGTTGCGCACCCTGGACCACGCCTTGGCGCTGCAGCAGACGACGCCGGACACGCGGCTGCATGCGCTCATCCAGCTGGAGCGCGGGATCGCACTGCGGCAGCTGCAGCGCCTGCCCGACAGCGCCGCCGCGTTGGAAGCGTCGCTGGAGGTGTTCCGCCGCGGCGAGGCGCGCACCGAGCTGGCCCGGACGCTCACGGAGCTGGCCGCGGCGAACGCCGCCATGGCGCAGTGGCAGGCGGCCTACGCCTATCAGGTGGAGGCGCAGGCGACCGCCGAGCGCTTGTTGCGCAACCAGCTCGACCAGCGGTTCACCACGCTCAAGGTGGAGTTCGACACCATTGCCAAGGAACAGGAGAACGCGTTGCTGTTGCTCGAGAACGAGGCCAACGAGAAAGCGTTGGCGCAGGAGCGCCGGGCGCGCAGCCTGCAGGCGACGGTCATCGCCCTGACCGTGGTGCTGGCCCTGCTGCTGGCCACGCTCGCGCTGCACCAGCGTCGCTCGACCTTGCGCATGCGTCGGCTGGCGATGACCGACGAGCTGACCGGCGTGCCCAACCGCCGTGCCGTGCTGGCCCGCCTGGATGCGCTGCTACGCGATCCGGAGGCCGGCGTGTGCGCCATGCTGATCGTGGACATCGATCACTTCAAGGCCATCAATGACACCCATGGTCATGCCGAGGGCGATCAGGCGCTCAAGCTGGTGGCGAGCGGACTGCGCAAGGCCGTGGTCGAGCCGGCCTACATCGGCCGGCTCGGCGGCGAGGAGTTCATGATCGTGCTGCCCGGGACCGACGAGGAGGGCGCCTGCCGCGTGGCCGAGCGTCTGCGAGCGCGGGTCATGGAGATCGACACGCAACGCTGGCTGGCGAATGGGCCGATCACGGTGAGCATCGGCGTGACCGTCTCGGAGCCCGGAACGGATACGCCGAGCACCATGCTGCAACGCGCCGACCAGGCGCTCTATGCCGCCAAGCGCGCCGGCCGCAACTGCGTGCGCGTGCACCGCCCGAGTCCCGTCCCGCCGGACGAGCCGGCCCTGGCGGACGCGGCCACCGCCGGATAGAGTCGCTGCGCACCGATGGCAGGCAGCACACACGGTTGGCAATTCTGGATCGACCGCGGCGGGACGTTCACGGACATCGTCGCGCGGCGGCCCGACGGCATGCTGCTGACCCGCAAGCTCCTCTCCGAGAATCCGGGGCGCTATGCGGATGCGGCCGTGCAGGGCATTCGCGAGATGCTGGGCCTCGACGCCGACCAGCCCATCCCCTCCGACATCGTCGCGGCGGTGAAAATGGGCACCACGGTCGCCACCACTGCGCTCGCGGTCCGCAAGGGG
>QGUO01000679.1 GCA_003242495.1 Pseudomonadota bacterium
CTCCTCGTGGTTCTCGATGATGCCGTTGTGCACGATGGCGATGCCGTCGCGCGAGATGTGAGGATGCGCATTGCGCTCCGAAGGCACCCCGTGAGTGGCCCAGCGCGTGTGTGCGACACCCAGGTGCCCCGCCGTGGGCTTCTCCTGGATGGCTTCCTCCAACATGCGCACCTTGCCGACCGTGCGCACCCGGTGCAGCTGCTGTGAGCTGTTGAGCACGGCAATGCCGGCGGAGTCATAGCCACGATACTCGAGGCGACGCAGACCTTCGATCAGAACCGGAACGATGTCGCGATCAGCAATGGCGCCAACGATGCCGCACATGGAGATTTCCTGAACTTGACGTAAGCCGGGATTCTCGCCCAAAGCCACGAGCGGCGCCAAGTGAGGAAAGTGACGCGAATCAAAGATTTCGGGAAGAAAGGCGCCGGCGCAGCCGCCGCATGAGCCGTTGTCGCAACGCAGGTACGGACATTCCGTGAGCCGGCCGGCGGGCGCCGGTCTTGCGCGTCCTGGCGCCGCCGGGTGGCTGGGTGCCCGGGCTTGCTAGATCAGCATAGACCCGCTTCTCGACGTTCACCCTCGTTGGGGACCAACGAGGGTATGCACCGTCGTAGCGGAGGCCGCTATGACTTCTTCTGGGGCCGCTTCCAGCCTTCGATCGTGACCTGGCGCGCGCGCGCCAGGGTGAGCTTGCCTTCGGGCGCGTCCTTGGTGATGGTCGACCCGGCGCCGGTGTTGGCATAAGCGCCGATCTTCACCGGCGCCACCAGCATGGAGCCCGAGCCGATGAAGGCATTGTCGCCGATCTCGGTGCGCCACTTGTTGGCGCCGTCATAGTTCACGGTGACCGTGCCGGCGCCGACGTTGACCTGTCGCCCGACGGTGGCGTCGCCCAGGTAGGTCAGGTGGTTGGCCTTGCTTCCGGCACCGATCTCGCTTTTCTTCACTTCCACGAAGTTGCCGATGTGCACGTCCTCGTGCAGCACACTGTCCGGGCGGATCCGGGCGAACGGCCCGATGGTGTTGCGCGGACCGACGCGGGCGCGGTCGATCACGCAGTTCGGATGGATCTCGGTGTCCGGGCCGATCTCGCAATCCTTGAGCACGCAGTTCGGACCGATGCGCACGCGATCGCCCAGGACGACGCGGCCGAGCAGCACGGCGTTGACGTCGATGAACACGTCGCGGCCGACGGTGATGTCACCGCGGATGTCGATACGCGCCGGATCGGCGAGGGTCACGCCCTGTCGCATCAGCGCCGTGGCGCGCCGGTGGCGCAGGGCGCCCTCGAGCTGCGCCAGCTGGACCTTGTCGTTGACGCCGAGGACCTCGACCGGGTCGGGGGCGACCACGGCGGTCACCTGCATCCCCTCGCGCACGGCCATCAGCACGATGTCGGTGAGGTAATACTCGCCTTGCGCATTGTCGTTTCGCAGCGCGGCGAGCCAGCGCCGCAGGTGCTTCGCCGGGGCGGCGATCAGCCCCGTGTTGACCTCCTTGATGGCGCGTTCCTTGGTGTTGGCGTCCTTGTGCTC
>QGUO01000680.1 GCA_003242495.1 Pseudomonadota bacterium
CGCGCTGCATCTGCCGACGCGGCATGTCCATCAGCGCGCGTACACCGCTGTCCTCGGCGCGCTCGAACAGCTCGCGCGGCGCGCCGTCGGCGACGATCTCGCCGGCGCGCATCACGACGATGCGATCGGCAAGCAGCACCGCCTCGAGCACGTCATGCGTGACCATCAACGTCGTGAGCGCCATGGTGTCGTGCAGGCGCCGGTACTCGGCACCGAGCGTGTCGCGCGTGAGCGGATCGAGCGCCCCGAACGGCTCGTCCATGAGCATGATCGACGGCCGCGCAGCCAATGCGCGCGCCACACCGACCCGCTGGCGTTGACCGCCGGACAGCTCCGCCGGCAGGCGCGCGCCATACTCGCGCGGCAGCTCGATGAGATCGAGCAGCTCCGCGCAGCGCGCGGCGATCGATTCGGCACTCCAGCCAAGCAGGCGCGGGGTGATGGCGATGTTCTCCGCGACCGTCATGTGCGGGAACAGCCCGATCCCCTGAAACACGTAACCGATATGCCGGCGCAATGCGTGCGGGGCCAGGGCATGCGTGGGCCTTCCTTCCACCTCGACCGTGCCGCTGTCCGGTTCGATCAAGCGGTTGATCATCTTGAGGGTGGTGGTCTTGCCCGACCCCGACCCCCCGACGAGCGCGACGAACGTCGCCCGTTGCACCTCCAGCGAGACGCGGCGCACCGCAAACGTCACCCCGCCGTCGAAGGACTTGCTGACCTCCTGCAGGCGAATGCTCAAAGCATGGTCGCCCGACGATGCCGTGCCGGTTGCGGCGCCGACGCTCACGGCTCGAGTGCGATCTGCAACCCTGTGCCGGTTTCGACGTGTACGTAGCGGGTGCCGACGGGACGATTGCGGCCGCTGGCCACGGTGACCATCTCCTCGAGCGGCTCGGCGCGCACGTCCGCCTCGGGACGCGAGACGTACAGCTCCGCGTGAAACAATCCGTCCTCCTCGAGCCCGGTCGTATCGATTCCGCGCTGCGCGAGCGCCTGCAGGCAATTCTCCAGCTCGTCCACGTCGCGAAAACGGCGCTGCACGAAGGTGGCGCCGGCAAGCCGCTCGGTCACCAGGCCGAACTTCTCCAAGGTCGCGGCGAGCGCATCGTAGGGGAACATGCGCAGCACGAAAGAAATCACCCAGGGTGAGGTGCCTTCATTGGCTTTCAGGATCTGTGCATAGGTCTTCTCCGTGACATAGCCGACGCAGCCCGTGGAGAGGATCACGTTCGCACGCCCGATGACCGCGGCGTCCTGTGAACTGAGCTCGGTACGCTCGAGGTCCGCGATGACGCCGTCTTCGATGAGTCCGACCTGGTGTGCATAGCGGATGGCGTTCGCCGAGACGTCGAGCCCGATGAAGCGCCCGAGCCCCACATCCGGCCAGCCGGCGTAAAACTTGCGATCGAAGCGCGCCAGTTCATCGGCGCTGAGCGCCGCCATCTCGCGCCGCGCATATCGCTGGCGCAATGTCGAGAAATTCAGCGGGAAGCGATGCACGGCGGCGTTGATGCCGTATGAGCACCCGACGTCG
>QGUO01000716.1 GCA_003242495.1 Pseudomonadota bacterium
GGTCCATCAGGACCGACGGTTTGCTGTACTGCTTGCGCCCGAGCGACTCCAGGAGCGCCGTCCAGGTGCTCGGGTCGGCCTCGTTGATGATCGGGTCGAGCGCGGCGCGCAGCGGGAGGAAGAGGTGGATCGAGAGTCCCAGGAGCGCGACCGCCGCGCCACCAGCGTAGAGCTTCCAGTTCCCGAGCGAGCGCGGCGAGACGAGGAGGATGAAGACGACGAGCGCCGGCGCTACCAGGAATGCCATCAGATGGTTCCCCACCGAGAGGGCGAGGATGAAGATCATGAGGAGGAGGACGTTGTCGTCCTTGCCCCGGCCCAGGTTGTCGCGCCACTGGAGGGCCAGCCACGAGAGGAGCGCGATGGTGAAGAGGCTGACCGTGTAGACCTTTTCGTTGACGTTGCTCTGGTTCCAGACGGTGAAGGCGGTGGCGCTGACGAGGACCGCCGCCGCGGCGCCGACCATCCGGAAGACGCGGTTGCCGGAGAAGTCGGCGAGAATCCGGTGCGCGACGAGGAACCAGCACCCGTGGGCGAGCGCGCTCATCGCCGCGCTGAAGAGGTTGATCCGAACGGCGATGGAGAGGCCGGTCGGCGCCAGGAGGAGTTCCCACGCCCGGGCGAGGACCACGAAGAGCGGGTTCCCGGGCGGGTGCGGGATCCCGAGGATGTGGGCCGTGGCGATGTACTCGCTCGTGTCCCAGAACTGCGTCGTCGGCGCGAGCGTGATCGCGTAGAGTGCAAACACGGCGAGCGTCGCCAGACCGGCGGCCAGGTACGGCGGCCGGTACGCCGCCTCGTCCGCCCCACCCCGCACGCTGCCCCGCACGTCCGTCGCTTCCATGGTCTTCATACGCTTCCGTTCAAGGGTGTCGTACGTCGTCGCGGCCGGTCGGCCGTGGCGCTCTACCCGCTTCGGCGAACCCGCGTTCCCACGAAAACAGACAACCTAACCGGGATCGCGCCGGCGGCTCAAGGGCCGTCGCTCGGACGAGGTGCAAAACTTGCCCCCTTCGGCCAGTGGGACCTCGATCCGGGAGGGAACGTTGGCGGGAATCGACAAGCGAGAGGCGATCTACAGCATGGCCCGGAGCGACCTGCTGCACGAGATGCTCCGGGGCGGCCTTTCCGACATGGACGAACACGAGCGAGGCGCCCACGTCTCGCGCATCGTCCGCGGCCTCATGGAGAAGTACCCCGACCTCGACGCCCAGATGGAGAAGCGGCTCATGGGCGAGGGGATGCAGCGCACCTACGGCGACGCGACGATGATCGAGTCCGAGCGGAAGTGGCGCGAGGCATAGAACTGCAACGGCCAGTGGCCAGTGCGAGACCGGGGGATCTCCGACCACTGGCCACTGACCACTGACAACTGATTACAGCCTCACTCCTCCGCTTCCTTGCAGGCGCGCAGGCCCTCGAAGAGCCTCTCGTAGTGCTCGGGGCGGGGGCTGGCGGGGGCGCAGAGGCGGGGCCGGGGCTGGCCGGGGGGGACCGCCGGGAAGGTCACTGCGGAGGGGAAGATGACGGG
>QGUO01000681.1 GCA_003242495.1 Pseudomonadota bacterium
GCGCTCATCGGCGGCGATGCGCGCATTCGCGCCGACATAGGTGCGGGCGGCATTGGGCACCTGTGGATTGTTGCCCTGGTAATCGCCGCCGACGCCGGCGCACACGGAGACGGCGGACGGATCATCGTCTGGTCGGACGAGGTCACGCGCTTCGATGGGCACCTGAGCGCGCGCGGCGGCACGTCGAGCGGCGACGGCGGCTTCGCCGAGATCTCTGGCAAGCAGTCACTGATCCTCACGGGCACCGCCGATCTGAACGCCCCGCACGGAGGGCGCGGGACGCTGCTGCTGGATCCGGAATGGATCAGGATCATCGATTCGGATTTGGCTCCGCCGGCGGCCGACGACGGCGAGTACGAATTCGAGGAGGATGAGTACGTCAGTGCGGTCGTCGGTAATCGCGCGATCGAACGCCTGCTCGAGAACGGCAATGTCGTGTTGCAGGCAAGCATGGACATCATCCAGGACGCCGATGCGCACATCGATGTCTCGGGCGTGGAGGGCGCCACGGGCAGAGCGCTCACGCTGGAGGCAGGCCGGGATATTACGCTCAACGGCAACATCACGCTGCGCGAGGGGGCGTTGACGCTCCATGCAGTCCAGGACATCACGCTCGCCGGCACGGTGACCACCGGCGGGGGCGTGACGCTCGAGGCCGGCCGGACCATCGACATGCAGGGCGGGACGATTCTGGCGGGCAGCAGCGCCGTCGACCTGGAGGCCGACGAGGAGATCACACTCGGACTGATCACCACGAGCGGCGATGTGACCCTGGCGGCCGGTGGGGCCATCACGGCCGGGAGCGGCAGTGAGATCCGCGGCGATACGCTCATGATCACGGGCGCCTCGATCGGCAGCGACGCGGCGCGCCTGAACACGAGCGTCGAGGTGCTGTCTGCCACTGCCTCGACGGGCGGCATCTATATCACTGAGCAGGACGGGCTGAGGCTGCAGAACCTGCGAGCGGATGCGGGCGACGTGCGCATCACCAGCACCGCGGGCGACATCGAGGTCGGTGAGATCGATGCCGTCAACGTCGCGCTCGATGCCGCGGCGGGTGCCATCCGGGATGACGACAACGATGCGACGAGGATCAGCGCCAGCGGCGGCATTGCACTGAGTGCGCACACGGGCATCGGCACGGTTGCGGATTTTTCTGCCGATGACGATGCCGCGGTCGGTTCCGCCCTTGGCGTGTCCACCAGCGGTACGCTGAGCGCCGAGGTGGCGAGCGCAACCGGGCAGATCCATCTCGACATCGCCGGGGCCCCTCTCGTGGGCGCAGGGGCGCTCAGGCTGGGCGACGGCTCGGCCAGCGCCGGCACGATCGTGCTGCGCTCGGGCGGGGACCTGAATCTGGGCGGATTGTCAGCCGGCGCGCTGGCCATCGGCAGCGCCAATACCACGCGCGTGGGGTTGCGCTCGGGCGGGGGGCTCACGCTGCCGGCCGGGGGCCTCGCGTACCATGCACCGGCGCAGCTGCTGGTGCGCGGTGCGACGGACGTCGTGGGCGCCGGCGCCACGCGCACG
>QGUO01000284.1 GCA_003242495.1 Pseudomonadota bacterium
CCTGGCGACCATCGTGCGCTCGCAGCTCGAATGGGAGAAACGGCTGCTTGCCGAGCCCGAGCTGCAGCGCAACTGACGCGCGGGCCGAACGGCCGCTGGCGCCGTTCGGGCGGCCTGCCCTCGGGCCCGTGCGGCGCGCCAGCGCCGCCGCCACGACCTTGGACCCGGCACCGGGTCCGACACACGCAGCCGGCCACTCAGGTTGATGACCAAAGCGCAGTCATGAAAAAGATGGAACGCGGATGGCGCGAACCCCGGCGCGTCGCAAACCGGATGCGCGCGTTTGCGCGGGCTTCCGGTGCGTGGCGCAGGCACAGCGTTTCCGGGGTTTTCCCGCCCATGTTCACGGCACCTTTCCGCTAGAATGCGGCATGCGCTGGCCCCGCCCAAAATCCTTGAGCAGCTTGATGCTGACCGGCTTTGCGCTGGTCGCAGCCCCGCTGCTCCTCGCGGTGGTGATCGGCGCAACCAAGGTCCGCAACCTCTCGGACGAAAGCGCCGCCCTGGTGCGCACCGGGGTCGCCACCACGCATTACACGCAGCAGATGTTCCAGCAGCTCTCGGCCATGGAACGCAGCGCCAAGCTCTATCAAGTGCTGAGCGAGCCGGCGATGCTCCAGGCGTATCGCGACAGCCGCGAGCGCCTGCTGGTCACGCTCGCCGGAGTGGAGAGCGTCACCGACGATCCGGCGCGTAACGAACAGCTGCGCGCGGTGCGGGCCGCCCTGCGGCGCATCGACGCCGCGATGCTGTCGCTCACGCCGCCCGAGCCGCAGGTGCTGCGCGAAGCGCTCGATGGGATTCCCGCGCTGTGGGAGGCCGCGTTCGAATTGTCGACCGCCACCGCCGGGCAGATCGAAACCGGCCTGTCGCGCCTGCAGACACGAACCGCGGAAACGCAGCAGTACTTGTTCTGGTTGTCGGCCGGGCTGATACTGCTCACGGCGCTGCTGATTACGATATTCACGCTGGTGCTGATGCGGCCCATTCGCCAGATCGACAGCGCCATCAGCCAGCTCGGCAAGGGCACCTTCTCCAAGCCCATCGCCGTGCGCGGTCCCTCGGACCTGGAGAACCTGGGCAGACAGCTCGAATGGCTGCGCGTGCGGCTGCTGGAGCTCGCTCAGGAACGCAACCGGTTCCTGCGGCACATGTCGCACGAGCTGAAGACGCCGCTCGCGAACATTCGCGAAGGCACCGAGCTGCTGGTGGACGGCGCGGTCGGCGAGCTCGACAGCGCACAGCGCGAAGTCGCGGTCATCCTGCGCGACAACAGCATCAAGCTGCAGCAGCTCATCGAGAACCTGTTGCAGTTCAGTGCCTGGCAGGCGCGGCACTCGACGCTCGAGATCAGCGAGTTCCGCCTGCGGCCACTCATCAAATCGGCGTTGGAGACGCACCAGCTCGCGCTGCTCGCGCAGCGCGTCCACCTGGATTTGAAAGTCCAGGACATCGAGCTGCGCGCCGATCGCGCCAAACTGAAATTGATCCTGGATAACCTCTTGTCGAACGCACTGAAGTACAGCCCCCGCGGCGGCACCATCTACCTGCATGCCGAGACCCAGAAGGACGTGCTGGTGCTGGATGTCGCCGATACCGGTCCGGGCATTTCGCCCGACGAGCGCAGCGCGATTTTCGATGCGTTCTATTCCGGACGCGCACCGACCGCCGGGCACCTGAAGGGCACGGGCATCGGCTTGTCCGTGGTCTCGGAGTTCGTCCAGGCGCATGGCGGCACCATCGAGATCGTCGACGGCCGGTTTCCCGGCGCGCACTTTCGGGTGCGTCTGCCGTTGACACCCAAACTGGCGGCGGAGCCGGCATAGCGATGGTGAGCGGTCCTTTGCGCATGCAACCGGCGTGGCGCCTGGGCAGCGCACGTGTGCAGCGCCTCGCCCGCATCGCGGCGCTCGCCGTGGCCGGCTTGGGAGCGGGCGGCTGCGAGCTCCTGCCGCCGCTCATGGAGCCGCCCCAGACCGACAGCGCGGCGCAGCCGCCCAGCGAGGGCCTGCAGCTGTATCTCGAGACCATGGAAGGGCTCGGCAGCAACGATCCGGCCCGACAGGCGGATGTGTTCTATGCCGCGGAGCAGGAATACACGCGCGCGCCGACCACGACCAACACGTTGCGCTATGCAGCAGCGCTGGTCACGCCCGGACACCCCTCGGAAAGCCCCACGGAAGGCAAACGGCTGCTGGAGTCCTTGCTCGCCACGCCCGAGCGCATGGTCCCTGCGGAACGCACCCTGGTCGCCGTCCTGCTGATCGAGACCAATGCGCGCCTCAAGCTCGAAGCGGAGAATCGTCGGTTGCTGGAGACACTCGACGAAAACAGCAAAGCGCAGGCAAACTCGGACAAACGGGTCCAGGCGCAGGTCGAGGAGAACGCCCGTCTGCGCCGCGCTCTCGCCGAGGCCCAGCAGAAGCTGGAGGCGATCAAGGAAATCGAGAGGTCCATCATTGAACGCAGCTCTTCGCCCCCTGGCAATCGCGAAACCTCCGCAAGTGAAACGCAAAGCTCGATTATTGGTCGTTGACGACGATCCCGGCTTGCTTCGGCTGCTCACGATCCGTCTGCGCGCGGAGAACTACGAAGTCGAAGCGGTGGAAAGCGCAGCGCTCGCGCTCGCCGCCCTCTCGCGAGTGCGCCCGGACCTGGTGATCACCGACCTGCGCATGGACCAGATGGACGGCATCGGACTGCTCAAGGAGATCCAGAGCCGCGCGCCCGGTCTGCGGGTCATCATCCTCACCGCGCATGGCACCATCCCGGATGCCGTGCAAGCCACCCAAAGCGGCGCCTTCGCGTTCCTCACCAAGCCGGTCGACAAGCAGGAGTTGCTCGATCATGTGCAGAAGGCGCTCAAGGTGTCCGGCTTCGCCGATACCACCGAGGACTGGCGCCGCGAGATCGTCACCCGCAGCACGCTGATGGAAGAGCGCCTGGCGCAGGCGCACATGGTCGCCGGCACCGACGCGCGCGTGATGATCACGGGCGAAAGCGGCACCGGCAAGGAGCTGCTGGCGCGCGCCATTCACAAGGCGAGCCCGCGGCGCAATCGCCCCTTCGTGGCCATCAACTGCAGCGCCATGGCGGAGAACCTGCTCGAAAGTGAGCTCTTCGGGCACGTCAAGGGCGCGTTCACCGGCGCCATCCGCGAGCACCGCGGCCTGTTCCAGGCGGCCGACGGCGGCACACTGATGCTCGATGAGATCGGCGACATGCCGATGCGCCTGCAGGTCAAGCTGCTGCGCGTGCTGCAGGAGAACCAGGTGCGCCCGGTGGGCAGCACCGAGGCCACGCCCGTCAACGTGCGCATCATCTCGGCGACGCACCGCGACCTGAAGCAGCTCATCATGAGCGGGCACTTCCGCGAGGACCTGTACTATCGCCTCAACGTGGTGCACATCGAGATGCCGCCGCTCAGCAAGCGACGCGAGGACATCCCGCTGCTGGTGTCACACTTCCTCGAGAAGATCGCCGAGGAGACGGGTCAACAGCGGCACATCTACGCCCCGGAGGCCGTGGAGGTGCTGGTCAGCGCCGAGTGGCCCGGCAACGTGCGCCAGCTCGAGAACGTGGTGCGTCAGAACGTGGCGCTCGCCACCAGCCCCATCATCAGCGCAGAGCTGGTGCAGGCGGCGCTCGGCGGCGGCTCGGGGCGCCTGCCCTCCTTCGACGAGGCGCGCGATGAGTTCACGCGCAACTACCTCTCACAGATCCTACAGATCACCGGCGGCAACGTGAGCCAGGCGGCGCGCCTGGCCAAGCGCAATCGCACGGACTTCTACAAGCTGCTCGGGCGTCATCAGTTGACGCCGGATGACTTCAAGCAGCGGTGAGCGGATAGGCCCGCTGGCGTGGGCCACCGGGCCTATCCCGGAAACCGTGCCACGCTGGCCGGTCGGTTCGGCGACCGCGCGATCCTGAACCGGATACGATTCGCGGCTGTGTGCGCCCTTGCAAGGTGGTCGGCTGGAAGAACTCGTTGCCCTGATCCCAGGTACGCCCGGTGAGCTCGGCCAGCGCCGCTTGCCGGCTGCACCAAGAAAAAACCCGCCTTTCGGCGGGTTTTCTCGTCATGCCCTGCGCAAGCCTTCAGACCTTGCGCCGCCGGCGCGCGAGCCCCGCACCGAGCAGACCGACACCGAGCAGCGCCAGGGTGCCGGGCTCCGGAACGTTGGTGGCACGATCGCCGATGACGACCAGCGACGACTTGTTGAAATAGAAGTCGCCGGAGAAGGCCTGCACCACCACGTCCAGGATGCCGTCGCTCAACAGGCTCGCGAGCGAGAAGTTGAACACATCGTTCAAGAGCCAGTTGCCCTCGACCGACTGGGAGTAAGACCAGCCGTTGCCGTCGAAGTCGAAGCGCACGTACTCCTCCGCATCGCCGACCCAGGGCAGATCGCCGAGGAGCGCATCGTCATACAGCCAGATCGTCAGCGAGGCGTTGGTGATCGAGTCGATCCCCGGGCGGAAACCATTGCTGCCGCCGGTGATGTCATGCGTGTACGACAGTGAGTCGGGGGCGACCAGCAGGACGTCCGCTGGGTTGTAGGTATCGGTCCAGATGTAGGGAATTGCGTGCGCGGTGCCTGCCGACATACCGAGCACGGCGGCCAGCGCGGCCAGTTTGTACTTGATCGATGGGATCGCCATTCCTCTCTCCAAAATTTAAGGGCGCTGGCCGCACGGTGGCTGGCGCTGCCAGGGGAGGAAGCAAGCGATATACCAATCCCAAATATTGCTCGCCGAATCAGTGAGTTGCCCGAGACCCACACCCTTGGCGATCACCGGGAGCATCCCTCGAGTAAGGAATACCGACAGCTCGTCGATCAACTCCCGATACCGAGTTTCCGCAGGGCCCGTCGCCAGAGCGGCCCGCGCAATCCCATCTCGACCTGCAGCCGTGCAATGCGTTCGAGGCTCTCGGGCGAGAGCACCCCGCCGGGAACCTGGCCGAAGTTGGACTCCGCCTGTGCCACCGTTTTCGTGCCCAGAATGACCGTGGAAACCTCCGGGAACGACAGCGGGTAGCGGGCCGCCGCGGCCACCATCGAACCGGCTTCGCGCTCGAGGAAGCGCAAGCGCTCCACCTGGTCGACGGTCTTCGCGATCTGCTCGGGCGTCCACTTGTGGCGTTGATCGTTCGGATCGGGGAACGTGGCGTCACGCCGATACTTCCCGGTCAGGAATCCTTCGCGCAGCGCCGAGCGGATCACGACCGCCATGCGCCGCTCGCGCAGTCGATGAACCCTCGACAGGAACGGCTCGGGCGCCAGCAGGTTGAACTCCACCTGGAAGCCATCGATTTCGGGACGC
>QGUO01000682.1 GCA_003242495.1 Pseudomonadota bacterium
CGGAGCGTACTCGCGGTCCGTCGCATACTGCGCGACGTACAAAACCGAAGAACAGGCCCCGGGCGCTCTGCGCAGTGATCTGGTGGACGGTAGCAAAGACGTCCGTGTGCTTCTGGACGAGCGACGCGGCAGCAAACGCTCAGGATGAGCGTAAAGAGGATGCGCGTCAGGCATCGTTCGCGTCGTGACTGGATATTGGCTGCCTTGCGACCTCCACGCGACAAGCTGGATGCGGGCAACGGGCCTGCGCGGAAGAGGTGCGCGCGGCCCCCGATGGCTGCTGTCCCATGAGCATCGCCGGATCGCAACGCGTAGCAGGGCACGCCTGCTTCCGACCAGTGACTGTGTCGCAAATTCTTTGTCGAGCCGCATCAGAAGGTCACGGCCGAGAGGCCGGAAACGCCGAAGAAGCGTGCGGATGAAGATTGTCCAACTTGCCGGAATCGTTGCTTGCTGACATCTAGGGAGTGTGCCATATAGCACCCCGACGATAACTGGCTAGGTTCGCAGAACATGAGGAGAATCGGCTTTCGGCCGCTACCTGTTGCAGCGGCGCTGGGGATGCAATTCGGCCTGAGCTCGGCTTGGGCTGCCGAAGAATGCGGCCCTCCCTCTCCGGGGATCGAGCCCCAGCTGACTTGCTCGAGCGATCTCTCTCAATACTCGTCCGGCATCACTTATCTCGAGCCCTCGATTCCCCACGGTTTGCGGCTCAAGCTGGATTCGACGGTGACGGTGTTGCGTGCGCCTGGTGCAGCTCAGCACGGCGTAGACTTGGCAACGAACGGGCCGAACGCAATTCACCTGGACATGGCCGATGGCGTGCGCATATCGACGTCCGGCGTGCATGCCCAGGGAGTCAAGCTCAAGGGCAGGCGCGATCTGATAGTCGATTCCGGCGCGAATATCGATGTGGTAGACCCATCGGCCACGCCCGACGGCTTGGGCACTGCTGCGATCGTGGCCGAACTCGACGACCCGAGTGGCTCTGGCGATATCGTAATCAATCAGCGGGCGGGCAGCCAATTACAGGCGTCCGGTATCGAAACCGCAGGTATCCTGGCTACACACGTGGGACAGGGGTCGGTCCTCGTGACCACCTCGGGCGAAATCGTCGTTACGGGCGACAAGGGGTATGGCGTCAATGCTTGGGGGCTGACTTGGACAGGCGCACCGGGCCCGAGTACGGTCGACGTGACAGTCGTGCAAACGGAAACGGGGCGCATCGCAATCGACGGCGAAGACGCTGTCGGTGTGTTTGCTCTCAATGATGGAATAGGGCAAGCCGCAATCGAAATCCACGGCTCCGTGCATGCCACCGGAAGCTGGGCCACCGGATTGGTGTCTTTCGTAAACGAGCCCGATAGCCAGGCACGAGCGACCGCCTTGATCTCGCGGACGGGCAGCGTCCATGTTGAAGGAGATAAGGCGTCTGCCGTGAATGTGCTCAACGCCGGCGAGGGCGAGGTGGGTGTCGTGTCGGCGGGTTGGCTGAGCGCCGAAGGTGAGAACGCGCGCGGCGTGAACG
>QGUO01000285.1 GCA_003242495.1 Pseudomonadota bacterium
CGACCGCCAGCCAGATTTCCTCGGTGATGAACGGCATGAACGGGTGCAGCAGCCGCAGATAGGCCTCGAGCACCTCGGCCAGGGTGCGGCGCGCGCCACGCTTCTGCGCATCGGAGGCGGCGGGCGACTGCAGGATGGGCTTGGACAGCTCCAGGTACCAGTCGCAGTACTCGTACCAGGCGAACTCGTAGAGCGCCTGCGCGGCGAGATCGAAGCGATACTCGGCGAGGCGCTGGCGCACCGCGTCGATGGTCGCGCCCAGGCGCGAGCGGATCCAGCGATCGGCGATCGAGTACTCGACGGCCTCGTCGTCCGCGTCGGAGCCGTGATCGCGCACGTTCATGAGCACGAAGCTGTGCGCGTTCCACAGCTTGTTGCAGAACTTGCCGTAGCCGTCCACCCGCCCGAGATCGAAGCGGATGTCGCGACCCATGGTGGCGAGCGACGCGAAGGTGAAGCGCAGCGCATCCGTGCCGTACGAGGGGATGCCTTTCGGGAACTGCTTGCGCGTGGCCTTCTCGATCCGGCTCTTCAGATGCGGTTGCATCATGCCCGAGGTGCGCTTGGCCACCAGCGACTCGAGGTCGATGCCATCGATGAGATCGAGCGGATCGATGATGTTGCCCCTGGACTTGGACATCTTGTCGCCGTTCTCGTCGCGGATGAGGCCGGTGATGTAGACCTCGCGGAACGGCACGTCGCCCGCGAACTTCAGGCCCATCATCACCATGCGCGCGACCCAGAAGAAAATGATGTCGAAGCCGGTCACCAGCACGCTGGTGGGATAGAAGGTCGCGAGCTCGGGGGTCTGCTGCGGCCAGCCCAGCGTCGAGAACGGCCAGAGTGCCGAGGAGAACCAGGTGTCGAGGACGTCCTCGTCGCGCCGCAGGGGCACCTCGCGGCCATGTCTGGCAGACGCCTGACGTTGCGCCTCGGCCTCGGTGCGTGCCACGTAGACGTTGCCGTCCTCGTCGTACCAGGCCGGCACCTGGTGACCCCACCAGAGCTGACGGCTGATGCACCAGTCCTGGATGTTGTGCATCCACTGGAAGTAGGTCTTGGTCCAGTTCTCCGGAATGAAGCGGATGCGCCCCTCCTCGACGGCGCGAATGGCCGGCTCGGCGAGCGGCGCGACACGCACGTACCACTGATCGGTGAGCCACGGCTCGAGCACCGCGCCGCTGCGATCGCCGCGCGGGACCTTGAGCTTGTGCGCTTCGGTGCGCTCGAGCAGCCCGGCCGCTTCGAGATCGGCGAGCACCTGCTGGCGCGCGACGAACCGGTCGAGGCCGCGATAGCGTTCGGGCACGGCGTCGTTGAGCGCCGCGTTCTCGTCGAAGACGTTGATGAGCGGCAGCCCGTGTCGGCGGCCGATCTCGTAGTCGTTGAAATCGTGCGCCGGCGTGATCTTCACGCAACCCGACCCGAATTCAGGGTCGACGTATTCGTCGGCCACGATGGGAATGAGGCGATCGGTGAGCGGCAGGCGGATCTGTTTGCCGATGAAGGCGCGGTAGCGCTCGTCCTCGGGATGCACGGCCACGGCCGTGTCGCCCAGCATGGTTTCGGGGCGCGTGGTGGCGACCACCAGGTGTCCGGAGCCGTCGGCGAGCGGGTAGCGCAGGTGCCACAAATGCCCGGCTTCTTCCTCGGCGAGCACTTCCAGGTCCGAGAGGGCGGTGTGCAGCACCGGGTCCCAGTTCACCAGGCGCTTGCCGCGATAGATGAGCCCTTCCTCGTAGAGGCGCACGAACACTTCCGTGACGGCGTTCGACAGGCCCTCGTCCATGGTGAAGCGATCGCGCGACCAGTCGACCGAGTTGCCGAGCCGGCGTTGCTGGCGGCTGATGGTGTCGCCCGATTGCTCCTTCCACTCCCAGACGCGCCGTACGAACGCCTCGCGGCCCATGTCGCGGCGGCTGACCCCCTCGGCCTCGAGCTGACGTTCGACCACCATCTGTGTGGCGATGCCCGCATGATCCGTGCCGGGCTGCCACAGCGTGTTGCGCCCGTCCATGCGATGCATGCGAATCAGCGCATCCATCAGCGTGTGCTGGAAAGCATGGCCCATGTGCAGCGTGCCGGTCACGTTGGGCGGCGGAATCACGATGCAATACGGCTCGCCCGTCCCGCGCGGCGCGAACCAGCCGTGCTCCTCCCAGCGCCGATAGTGACGCTGCTCGATCTCGCGGGGGTTGTAAGTCTTTTCCATGGGGCGGCAAACTGCTCGATCAGGAGGTGAAAGGGGGCCAATTATAGCGACCATCGCCCTGAAGTCCGGCCGCGTATTCCCGGCCGGAAATTCCTCGGCGGGCCCCCGACGCAGCGCCCCATGGCCGAATCCGAGCTTGCCATCGCGGCGCTGGCCGCCGTCGCCGCGGGTTTCGTCAACGCCCTGGCGGGCGGCGGCACCCTGATCAGTTTCCCGGTGCTGGTCGCGCTCGGCGTGCCGCCGATCGCCGCCAATGTCACCAACGCCGTGGCGCTCGCGCCGGGCTATTTCGGCGCGGCGCTGGCGCAGCTGCCGCACCTGAAAGGCCAGCGCCAGCGGCTGTGGCTGCTGCTGCCCGCCGCGATACTGGGCGGTCTCGTCGGCGGCATGATCCTGCTCGCCACTCGCGAGCGTCTGTTCGAGGCCCTGGTGCCTTACATGATCCTGCTGGCTGCGTTGCTGCTCGGCGTGCAGGAGCGGCTGCGTCGCGCCATCGTGCGGCGCCTGCAGGACCCTCGCCATGTGGGGCACGCGCCCGCGTGGGCGCTGGCGCCGATGATGGTCGCCGCCGTGTACGGCGGTTTTTTCACTGCGGGCATGAGCGTCATCCTGGTCGCGGTGCTCGGCCTGGTGCTGGACGACACCCTGACGCGGCTCAATGCGCTCAAGCAGATCCTCGCGCTTGCGGTGAGTGTCACCGCAGCCGTGTACTTTCTGTTCTCCGACCAGGTGCTCTGGGCCGCGGCGGTGGTCATGGCCGTGGGGGCGCTGCTCGGCGGCGCGCTGGGCGGTCGCCTCGCCGGGCACCTCAAGCCGGCGGTGCTGCGCTGGACCATCGTCGTGCTCGGGGTGCTGGTCGCCCTGGCGTACGGCGCACGGGCGTAGCGGGGCGCCTACACGTTGTGCGATTCGAGCGTGCAGCCGAGCTCGCGGTACTGCTTGTAGCGCTCGCGGGCGAGGCGCTTGCGCTCGGGGTCCGCGGCGACGACTTCCGCGATCCGTTCGTAGCGCCCCGGTGACTCGGGCAACGCGTCGCTCAGATTGATGAGCAGCTCGCAGCAACCGTCCGGCGGCGGCGCATGTCCCAGCAGGATCTTGACCTGGGGATCACTGGCCGCGGATCCGGTGACGATCTCGTGCGGCAGGAAGCTGCGGTCACTGAACGTCCACAGCAATTCGTCGAGCCGCTGGCTTTCGGCGGCGGAGGCGGTCTGCATGTAGATGCGATGCCCGCGCTCCACTGCCTTCTCGGCGAGCCGGCATGCAAAGCGCAGCTGCGCGTCGCTGCCGGCTTGCGCGAGCACGTAGAAGTCGACGCGGCTCATTGCCTGGGCGTACGCGCCGTCAGGGCGGCCATCAGGCGTTGTTCACCAGATAGTCGACCAGCAGCGGCACCGGCCGGCCGGTGCTGGATTTCTGGGACCCGGAGACGTAGGCGGTGCCGGCAATGTCCAGATGCGCCCATTTCAGCCCCTCGGTGAACTTGCTGAGGAAACAGGCGGCGGTGATGGCGCCACCCTCGCGTCCGCCCACGTTGGCGAAGTCGGCGAAGTTGCTCTTGAGCTGCTCGGCGTACTCCTCGCCGATGGGCATGTGCCAGGCGCGATCGTCCGCGCGGATGCCCGCCTCCAACAGGGCCTGGGCGAGCCCGTCATCGTTGCTGAACAGGCCGCTCATCTGGTTGCCGAGCGCGATCACGCACGCGCCGGTGAGCGTCGCGATGTCGATGACCGCGGCCGGCTTGAAGCGCCGTGCATAGGTGATCGCGTCGCACAGGATGAGGCGCCCCTCGGCGTCGGTGTTGAGCACTTCGATGGTCTGGCCCGACATGCTCTTGACGATGTCGCCCGGCTTGGTGGCCCGGCCGCTCGGCATGTTCTCGCAGGCCGGCACCACGCCCACCAGGTTCACCGGCAGCCCGAGCTGCGCCACCGCGCGGAACGTGCCGAGCACGCTGGCCGCGCCCGACATGTCGAACTTCATCTCGTCCATGGCGGCAGGCGGCTTGAGGGAAATGCCGCCGGTGTCGAAGGTCACACCCTTGCCGACGAGCGCGGTCGGGGCGCGTCCGCGCGGGCCGTTGCGATACTCGAGCACGATGAGCCGCGCCGGCTCCTGGGTGCCGGCGGTGACCGACAGGAACGCGCCCATGCGCAGCTTGCGGCATTCCTGCTCGTCGAGGATGCGCACGCGGATCTTGCGGTGCTCGCGCGCCAGCTCGCGCGCGGCGTTGGCCAGGTGGCTCGGGGTGCAGACGTTGGCGGGCTGGTTGGCGAGATCGCGGGCCAGCTCCATGCCGGCGGCGATCGCCTCGCCGTGCTCCAGGCCGCGCTCGGCCTTGGCGCGCTCACCGCGCGCGGCCACCGCGAAGCCGAAGCGCGTCAGGCGCGTTTTCGCGCGCGTGTTGGCCGACTTGTGTGCCGGAATGCGGTAGGCGTGCTGTGCCACCACCTCGGCGCTCGCCCGGGCGAGCGTGTAGGTGTCGGCATCCGCCATGGGCTCGAGGCCGAGCCAGCTCACCGCATCGCGCGCGCCGGTGCGGCCGATGGCGCTCAGCGCCGAGGCCAGGGCCTTGCGGTATTGCTTGCGACGGAACTCGTCGCGCGCGCCGAGGCCGACCACCGCCACGCGCTCGCAGGGGCCCTCGACATCCAGGAGGATCTGCACGTCGCCGAGCTTGCCGCGCAGGTCGCCGCGCTTGACCATCCGGGCGATGCGTCCGCCGATGCGCTGGTCGAGCTCGGCGGCGGCGCTGCCCAGCGTGCCCTGGTCGAAGACCCCGACGATGGCGCATTCGGTGCGCTGGCGGGCGGGACCGCTGCCGGCAACAAAAAATTCCATGGGAACTTTCCTCCGGAAATAAAGCACAATAGTCTACCGCCGGGATCGGTCCCTGACGAATCGACCCGACGCAACCACCCGACGCCACCATCGCCCGACCAGGGGCCAGTCACGCATCGCCCGGCCGCGAACAGCTCTCTTGCGCACGCTCGATCGCTACATCTTCCGTGAAGTCGCCTCGACCTGGGTCGCCGTCACCGGTGTGCTGCTGGTGATCCTGGTCTCGCTGCAGCTCGCGCGCGT
>QGUO01000286.1 GCA_003242495.1 Pseudomonadota bacterium
TCGCGGAGCAGACCGTGCAGTTCCTGCGTGAAGGACGCTTCAAGCGCTGAGCGCGCCGGTTGCCTGAGTCGTCATCCCGGCGGGCGTGAGATCGACGGCAGGGGCACGGATCACGCCGACGCCTGGTCCGCGGCTACGATCTGAGCAGCCGCCGCCGCACGCCCCGCGGGTGTCGGGCGCTCAGAGCAGCTCCCTGAGGCGGTAGAGTGTCTCGAGCGCCTCGCGGGGCGTCATCGCATCCGGATCGATCTCGCGCAACGTGACCAGGGCCGCGTGCTCTGCCTGCTCCGCGGGCAGCTCCAGCGCCAGTTCCTGCTGGGGCTGCGGGGCGCGCGTCCGCGAATGCGTCTCGGCCGAACGGCGTTCGAGCTCGTGCAGGTAACGACGCGCCGCGGCGATGACCGTCGGCGGCACGCCGGCCAGCGCGGCGACCTGCAGGCCGTAGCTCTGGTTGGCAGGGCCGTCCTTCACGGTGTGCAGGAAAATGAGCTTCTCGCCGTGCTCCGTCGCATCGAGGTGCACGTTGGCGCAGCCCTGGAGCTCGCCGGCGAGCGCGGTGAGCTCGAAATAGTGCGTGGCGAACAGCGTGAACGCACGGATGTTGCGTGCGATGTGCGTCGCGCAGGCCCAGGCGAGCGACAGACCATCGTAGGTGCTGGTGCCGCGCCCGATCTCGTCCATCAGCACCAGGCTCTCGGCGGTGGCGTTGTTCAGGATGTTGGCCGCCTCGGTCATCTCCAGCATGAAGGTCGAGCGTCCGCCCGCGAGATCGTCCGAGGCGCCGATGCGCGTGAAGACCCGGTCCACCGGGCCGATGCGCGCCGAGGCAGCCGGCACGTAGCTGCCGATGCGCGCCAGGATGACGATGAGCGCCGTCTGGCGCATGAAGGTCGACTTGCCGCCCATGTTCGGGCCGGTGATGACCAGCATGCGACGGTCGTCGTCGAGCTTGAGGTCGTTCGGCACGAAGGGCTGGTCGATGAAACGTTCGACGACCGGATGGCGTCCGCCGACGATCTCGATGACCGGCTCGTCGGTCAGCTCGGGCGGTGCGTAACCCAGCGCAATCGCGCGCTCGGCGAAGTTCGCCAGCACGTCGAGCGAGGCGAGCGCCGCCGCGCTCGCCTGCAGCTCGGCAAGCCGGTCGATGAGACGGTCGAGCAGTTCGTCATAGAGCTGTTTTTCGCGCGCCAGCGCGCGGTCGCGGGCGCTCAGCACCTTGTCCTCGAACTCCTTGAGCTCGGGCGTGATGTAGCGCTCGGCGTTCTTCACCGTCTGGCGGCGATGGTATTCGGGCGGCACCTTGTCGGCGAGGCTGCGGCTGATCTCGATGTAATAACCTTGCACCCGGTTGTAACCCAGGCGCAGGTTGGGAATGCCGGTGCGCTCGCGCTCGCGCGCTTCGAGATCGAGCAGATACTGATCGGAATGCTCACTGATGCGCTTGAGCTCATCCAGCTCGGCGTCGTAGCCGGCAGCGATCACGCCGCCGTCGCGCAGGATGGGCGGTGGCGACTCGACGATGGCGCGCGTCAACAACTCGTGAATGTCCGGGAAGGTGCCCGCCTGAGCGGCGAGCCGCCGGATGAGCGGCGAATCCTCGTTGGCGAGCAATTGCTGCAGCTCGGGCAGGCGGCCGAGCGCATCGCGCAGCTGCGCCAGGTCGCGCGGGCGTGCGCTCTTGAGGCCCACGCGCGCCAGGCCCCGCTCGATGTCTCCGACGTGACGCAACAGGTCGTGCACGGGGGCATGCAGCCCCTGCTCGATCAGTGCGCCCACCGCGTGCAGGCGCAGCTCGATGACCTGGCGAGCGCGCAGCGGCCGGTGCAGCCAGCGGCGCAGCTCCCGTCCACCCATCGCGGTGGCCGTGTTGTCGAGAACTGCCGCGACCGTGCACTCCGGGCGATCGGCCAGGCTGACGTCCAGCTCCAGGTTGCGCCGCGTGGCCGCATCCAGCAACACCGCATCGGTGCGCTCCTCCGTTTTCAGGCCGCGCAGGTGAGGCAGGGCGGCCTTCTGGGTATCGCGCACGTATTGCAGGAGGCAGCCGGCGGCACGGACCGCAAGCGGGCGGTCGGCGCAGCCGAAGCCTTCCAGGTCGCGCGTGGCGAACTGCTCGCACAGCAAGCGTGTGGCCGACTCCAGGTCGAAATGCCAGGGCGGGCGCTCACGCACATGAGCGCCGAGCGCAGGCAGGTCGTTCGCCTGCTCGGCCACCAGGAGCTCGGCCGGTCGCAGCCGCTCGATCTCGCTCGAGAGGGCTTCCTCGCCCTCGGCCTCCAGGACACTGAACCGCCCGCTGGCCAGCTCCAGCCAGGCGAGCCCGAAGCGCCCCGCAGCGCCGGGCTCGGTGCACAGGGCCGCGAGCAAGGTATCGCGCCGCTCCTCGAGAAACACATCGTCGGTCACCGTGCCCGGGGTGACGACGCGCACGACCTGGCGCTCGACGGGGCCCTTCGACTTGGCGGGATCGCCGATCTGCTCGCAGATCGCCACGGACTCGCCGCGCCGTACCAGCCGTGCGAGATAGTTCTCGGCGCTGTGATACGGCACGCCGGCCATGGGGATGGGCTGGCCGGCCGATTGGCCGCGCGTCGTGAGGGTGATGTCGAGCAGGCGCGCGGCGCGCTTGGCATCCTCGAAGAACAGCTCGTAGAAATCGCCCATCCGATAGAACAGCAGCACGTCCGGGTACTGCGCCTTCAGGCGCAGGTACTGCTGCATGACGGGAGTGTGCGCGGAAAGATCGGCTTTGGTCATTCGGGATTGGATACCGGGTGTTGGGCGGCAAGTCCCCGGGCGAATCCTGGGACGGATCCAGGAACGACGCCCCTGAGCATTGCTTCGCCGGGTTTCGTATGCCCGCAGGCGCGCGGCACGGGCCCGGCGCCCGCGGTGCGCATGGGCGCGGTCCGGCGCGACGGTCGGACGTGCCGGCAAGTATCGCCGACGGCCGGGGCCGAACGGTAGCGACGTTCGCCCGCGACAGGATCTCGCGATGAATGGTCACTACGATACAACGATCTGACCGCAGTTCGGGGGCGGCCGAACGCATTCGCGCCGCGGCGCCAGGTGGCACGGACGGCGTGGGCGTAGCGGGTGGGGCGAGGTGTGACGACCGCTCCCCTGTTTGCGCAGGTCACCGCCGCAGGCCGGGAATGCCGGCTGTGCTCAGGCGCCCCGTCCGGCGAACGATCCGGGGAGCGGAGCCCTGCGCACCCGGGCAGGGATCGGTTATCTTTCGCCGTTTGCCAATCGATGATGAAAGCATCCCGCCTGCCGCCGCGCTGGTGGGGGCGCCCCTGACCAGAGGACACAATGACCATCCGACGCAAGTTCGCCCTCGCCGCGCTGCTGTGCGCGGCTGCCGTGCCGGCCTTCGGAGCCGATCCGAACGCCGGCAAGCAGACTTTCCGCGCGCAATGCGCGCTGTGCCACAGCGCCGAGCCCAATGACAACGGCGGCGCTCAGGGTCCCAGCCTCCAGGGGATCATGGGTCGCACCGCGGGCACCGCGGCGGACTTCGGTTACACCCAGGCGCTGAAGGACTCGGGGCTCACCTGGGACGCCGAGACGCTCGACCGCTTCCTGGCCGCGCCCACCCAGGTGGTGCCGGGCACCTCGATGGTGATCCCGGTGGCGGATGCCAGCGATCGCGAGAATCTCATCGCCTACTTCTCGGCCCTGCAGGCGGGCACGTTCCGTGAGGAGGCGCCGCGCGCCTTCCGTCCGCCACCGCCGCCGCCCGAGCAGCCCGACGCCCCCAAGGGTGCGGCGGACTGGAAGAACGACAAGCCGGGCCGGGTGCACCGGATCGACCTCGCGAACCTGCCGAAGCCGTTCCACACCCCTTCGGCGATGAACTGGCCGCGGCTCGTGCCCAAGCCCGAGAACGCGCAGCTCCAGCTGCCGCCGGGCTTCGAGGTGGACGTGTTCCTCACGGACCTGTCCGCGCCGCGCACCATGAAGCTGGCGCCCAACGGTGACATTCTGCTGGTCGAGACCCTGGCAGGACGCTTGAAGGTGCTGCGCCCGACCGCGGACGGCAAGACCGCGACGGTGAGTGTGTTCGCCCAGGGACTCATGCAGCCCTATGGCGTCGAGTTCTATCCCGCCGGCCCGAACCCCGAGTGGATCTATGTGGCCGAGATGAACCGCGTCGTGCGCTATGCCTACCGGCCCGGCCAGACGGAAGCCAGCGGCGTGCCCGAGATCGTCGTGCCCCAGCTGTCGCCGACGGGCGGCGGACATTACACGCGCGACATCGCGTTCTCGCTCGACGGCAAGCGCATGTTCGTCTCGGTCGGCTCGCAGTCGAACGTGGCGGAGGACATGCCGAAGAAGACCCCGGAGGAGATCCGCGCCTGGGAGGCCGAGCACGGCCTGGGGGCGGCGTGGGGCCCGGAGGAGAATCGTGCGGCCGTGCTGGTGTTCGAGGTGGGGTCGGACAAGCCCGGCCGCATCTTCGCCACCGGCATCCGCAACTGCGTGACCATGACGGTGCAGCCGGCCACCGGTGAGCTGTGGTGTACCACGAACGAGCGTGACATGCTGGGCGACGATCTCGTGCCCGACTACTCCACGCGGGTGAAGGAAGGGGCGTTCTACGGCTGGCCCTGGTACTACATGGGCGACAACGAAGATCCGCGCCTCGCGGGCGATCGTCCGGACCTCAAGGGCAAGGTGACCCTGCCCGACGTGCCGTACCAGGCGCATTCGGCGGCCACGGGCTTCGTGTTCTATCCCGAGAAGCCCAGCGGGGCCTCGGCGTTCCCTGCCGAGTACGCCGGTGAAGCATTCGCCGTCCTGCACGGGTCGTGGAATCGCGCCTTCCGTACCGGACACAAGGTGGTGCGGGTGCCGATGAAGGACGGGGTGCCGACCGGCGAGTACATCGACTTCATGACGGGCTTCATCGACGAGGACGGCAATGCCTGGGGTCGTCCCGTGGCCGCCGTGGTGGCCGCCGACGGGTCACTGCTGGTGAGCGACGATGGCGCCAATGTGATCTATCGCATCTCCTACACCGGACGGAAATGACGCATCCGGGCGCGCCGGTCGAGCGCCGGCGCGCCTGCGAGCAGGCCGGCCCTGCGGGGGCCGGCCCCTCATCCCCGCATGCGTGACACGTCGCGCAGCAGCACGCCTTGCAGCAGGCAGTACGCAACGCGAACACTGCCCGCCATCCCTCGCGGCCAAACGCTGACTTTGCGAGATCGACCTTGCACGGAGGTTGATCGGGCGGCGATCGGGCGGCGGATGGCGTGGCCCGGAACGCCATCCCGGGCATTCCGC
>QGUO01000699.1 GCA_003242495.1 Pseudomonadota bacterium
GAAATCGACGTGCGATCGGCGAAGGTACGCGGCGCTTCGACAACCGCGTCGGCGAATTTGCGCGCCGTTTCCGGGCCGTCGATCATCATCCAGTCAATGACGAGTTTTTGCGCGCCGACACCGGACCATTCAACGAAACAAACGGCGATGCGCCGGTGCACGCCGGCGGAGATCGCCTCGAGCACGCGCGGATCCGAAATCGCCGCCGCATAACCGTCGCGTTGCAATTGGAATTTCGGTTGGTCAACCGATCGCGATACGTCTGCGGCGAGCACCAGCAGCAGATCGACGGCCTCGCCCGCGCGCGCGGTCAGCGGCGTCACCGCGACGGCAAGCGAAACCAGGATCGCGAGAGCGAGCTTGCGCATTAGATCCATGCTAGCGGTGAAGGTGGCGAAAGTCAGCCGCCCGCAGGCTATTCGGCGGCGCGTACGGCCGGAAACACGATTTCCACCAAGGTTCCGGCATTGACCGCGCTTTTGATTGAGAAACGTGCGCTATTGGCTTCCGCCAGCGCCTTGGTCAGCGGCAGGCCGAGGCCGGAACCGTGCGAATCCGAACGAGCGCTGGTGGCAAGCTGCCGGAACGGCTCGAGCGCCGTTGCAATATCCTTCTCGCTCATGCCGACGCCGGTATCGCGCACGCGCAGCACGGCTTCGCCGTGATCGGTGCGCGCGGTGGAGAGAATGACCTGTCCGCCGGCGCCGGTGAACTTGATGGAATTGGACAGAAGGTTGAGCACGATCTGCCGGACCGAACGCGCGTCGGCAACGACCGGCGGCAATTCCGGCGCCAGGGCGGTGCGGATGATGATGCGCTCGCGGCTCGCCTGCGGCTGCATCAGCGCCACCGTCTGCTGCATCAGATCGTTGAGGTTGACCGGCTCGAAGGCAAGTTCGAGCTTGCCGGCTTCGATCTTCGACAGGTCGAGCAGATCGTTCACCAGCGACACGAGATGCGTGCCGGACGTGTGAATGTCCTTGAGATATTCCTTATAGCGTTCGTTGCCGATCGGACCGAAGCGCTCGTTCATCATCACATCGGAGAATCCGATGATGGCGTTGAGCGGCGTTCTGATTTCATGGCTGACTTTGGCGAGGAAATCCGATTTGGCCGAGGAGGCGGCTTCCGCCTGCTGGCGCGCGGCGATCAGCTCGCGTTCGGCGTTCTTCCACCGCGATAGATTCTGGAATGCGGCGCAGAAGGTGTCGTCATCCTCATTGATCTGCGCGACCGCCATTTGCAGCGGCAAGGTTTCGCCCCGGCGCGTGCGGCCGGTGACGTCGCATCTTTTCTCGCCTTCGCCTACGACATTGCGGGCGAGCGCGGCGTGATCGGCGGCGAACAGATTGGTGAATGGCAGACCGGCGAGCTGGCCGCTGTCATAGCCGAACAGCCGCTCGGCACCGGCATTGGCGGTGAGAATCTGTCCGTCGCGGTTGAAGGTGACGACGGCATCGCTCGCGACCTCGACAATTGTGTGCCAATTCAGCTGTGCTGGGGGCTGTGCAGGAG